>CANESK010000039.1 GCA_947441075.1 Verrucomicrobia subdivision 6 bacterium | reverse complement strand
TACGGAGCAAAAAGTGCCACTGACGGTGGTGGGTCGGGGGAGTAACATGCTGGTGCGGGATGGGGGGATTGCTGGAATATGTGTTCATTTTGGAAGACCTGGGATGAGTAAAATTGAGGCGGTGGATGGAAAGATTCACGCGGGTGCAGGGGCCCGGTTGAAGCAGATCGTGGCGGTGGCGAAGGGGGCGGGGATTGGCGGGTTAGAATTTATGGAGGGAATTCCTGGAGCTTTGGGTGGGGCGATGAGAATGAATGCGGGGGCGATGGAATCGTGGACTTTTGAAGCGGTCGAGAGCGTTCGGGTAATGGATCGACAAGGGAAGGTGGTTGAAGTGGCCGCGAGTGAATTCGAAGTGAAGTACCGCAGGGTTCCCCGTTTGATGGAGGAGATTGCGGTGGGGGCGGTGCTGGTGGGGAAAGCGGTGGATCCAGTGGAGATTGCGGAGCGTTTAAAGAAGTACAGTCGGAAGAGGTGGGATTCTCAACCCGCAGCGCCGAGTGCGGGATGTATCTTCAAAAACGCTGAAACGATTCCAGCGGGAAAACTGATTGAGGAAATGGGGATGAAGGACACTGCGGTGGGTGGAGCAAGAATATCGCCAGTCCATGGTAATTTTATCGTGAATCAGGGTGGAGCTCGGGCAGTGGATGTTTTGGCATTAATGGAAAAAGTGCAGATGCGGGCGAAAAGCGATCGTGGGATTGTGCTCGAGCCTGAAGTGATTGTGTTGGGGGAGGACGAATGAAGCCTGAAAAAATGAAAGTGGCGGTCCTGGCGGGCGGAGTCTCGGGCGAGCGTGAGATTTCTCAGCGGAGCGGGGCGGCGGTGGCGAAAGCGTTGCACTCGATGGGAGTTCGTTTGGTAGAGGTGGATGTAAAGTCGCGCCAAGTCGAGGTACCCGCAGGAACCGATATTTGTTTTCTCTGTTTGCATGGAAGCTACGGGGAAGACGGAACCTTGCAGGCTGAACTGGATACGATGGGGATGGCTTACACAGGAAGTGGGGCGGTGGCGAGTGCCCTAGCCTTCGATAAGCTTCGGGCGAAAGAAGTGATGGGAGCGGCGGGAATTCCTTTGGCGGAGGGTATAGCTTGGACGAAGGAGAATGATTGGCTGCCGCCGTACGTACTAAAGCCTGTCTCGGAAGGGTCAAGCTTGGGGGTGCATTTGGTACGAACCGAGGTGGAAGCAGAAAAAGCACGGAAAGCGGCGGGGAAGTGGAAGGGTCCGATGATGATTGAGCGTCTGGTGGAGGGTGCGGAATTGACGGTGGGGATTGTGGGCAAGCAGGCTTTGCCGGTGGTGGAGGTGCGGCCAACCCAAGGTTTTTACGATTACCGAAATAAGTACACTGCGGGTTCGACAAAATATCTTTGTCCAGCCCCGATGGCGAAAGAGAAGGGCCTGGAGTTGCAAGAGTTGGCTAAGAAAGCGCATGAGGCTTTGGGATGTGAAATTCTATCGCGGGTAGATTTCCTGATGGACGCTGAAGGAAAGGCGGTGGTTTTAGAGGTGAATACTATTCCTGGCATGACGGATTTGAGTCTTTTGCCAAGGGCCGGGCAAGCAGCGGGAATTGATTTTGGGAATCTCTGTTTGAAGATTCTGGAGTTTTCTTGGGCACGAAATCAGAAAGGGGTACTGGCATGAAATGGCATTTAGAAAATATCTTCGGAACCAAAAAAAGAAAAATAAGGCATCGGCGGGCACGGCATGTGCTGGCAGCGAAAATGTCTGCAAAAGGGCAGGCACAGGCACTGAGTCGGCGGTTGGGTGGAATTCTTTTGATAGCGGGATCACTCGCACTGGTGGCGATGGTGACCTCGGTGGGGATGGATGTGATTTTAGGAACGCTCTTATATCAGAACGCAGACTTCACTTTGCGGCGTTTCCAAATCGAGCCGAAAAACAAAATCGGCAAAGGAGAATTGGTTTCCGCGAGTGGGGTTAAAATAGGGGAGAATCTTTTACGGTTATCCCTTTCGGAGGTGAAGGAGTCGCTCGAGAGACTGCCGAATGTCGCCAGCGTGCGGGTGGAGCGGCATTTGCCTGACACCTTATTTATATTTATTGAGGAGCGGCGTCCGGTGGCGTTGCTTTGCCCGACGGCGAGCTTGGGGATGCAGTTAGCTCAACCGATGTACTACATTGATAGTCGTGGGTTCGTTTTGAAGCCGAGACCCGGAGAAAAGCTGATGTCCTTGCCGACGATTCGGGGTATCTCATCCGACGAAGTGGTCGAGGGTGAACAAACAACGAGTGCGGATTTGCGAGCGGTCTTAGTCTTTTTGCGGGAGGCACCATTGGCACCAATCCGAGACGGATTAGATTGCTCGAGCCTGCTTTTGGAGGGACCGGGCCGATTCCAGGTGGCGACCCCACGGGGCGGTAAGATTCGGTTCCGGAGTAGTTATCTTCGGGAACAGTTCGAGAGATTGAATGTGATTTTCGAATATGCGGAGTCCAAAGGACGAATCGTGAACACGGTTGATTTAACTCCCGAGCGAAATGTCCCCGTAACCTTTATTAACTAACCAGGAGAAAACAAATATGATCATGCGTAGAACATCTAACAACGAAATCCTGATTGCGACCGATCTGGGGACGCAAAAAATGACAGTGGCGGTTGCGGAGATGGCGGAGGATGGTTCCTTGACCCTATTGGGAGTGGGGGAATCGGCTTCGGCGGGGGTACGCAAGGCGGAGGTGACGGATTTTGGTCATGCGCAGGCTGCGGCGCGGATGGCTCTGGCGGAAGCGGAGCGAAGGACCCAAGCGGAAATTACTGAGGTGTACATGTCCATGAGTGGAACGCATCTCTGTTCGCGAAACGAATCGGTGCGTGGTGCCACTCTTGAGGAGAATGATCATCGGGTGACGGAGACAACATTGGATGAGTTGACTGCTTTAGCGTCGAATTTGCCTTTGAACCGGGATCACGCGATTTTGCATGAGCTTTTGCGAGGATATTCCTTGGATCGTGGGGTGGGTTCGCCGAGCCCATTGGGAGTGCATACGGAACAGATTGAAGCGCACTATCACTTGGTGACTGGGAAGCGGACGAAACTGCAGAGTGCGGTGCAGTGTGTGGCTGATCAGAAAATCCGGGTGAAGGGTTGCACGTTTTCTGGGTATGCCTCGGGTTTGGCGGTGTTGGGGGAGGAGTCGCGGAAGCGTGGAACAGTGGTGGTGGATCTTGGTGCAGGGGTAACCGATGTAGTGGTTTGGCGGGATGGGGCGGTGGTGCATTCGGCCGTGCATGGGGTGGGAGGCGATCACCTGACGCAGGATCTTTCGATTGGGCTAGAGATACCCTACGCGCGAGCAGAGAAGCTGAAGAAAGAGATGGGTGCAGTGGTAATTGAGGAAGAAGACAAAGAGGCCAGGATCACGCTGGCAAGAGAGATCAGCTTTGATGGACGGACATTTTATAAAGAAGCGATGGTCCAGATTCTGCAAGCGCGGATGGCGGAAACCCTGACAATTATTCGGGATGATTTAGAGGAGCAAAATCTATGGGGTGCGGTGGAAGCGGAGGTGGTTTTCACCGGAGGCGGGGCTCGGATGCGGGGACTGAGTCGATTGGCGGGAGAGATTCTTCCAAGACCCGTACGGATGGGTCGGGCCCGAGACTTCCTCGGGGAACAAAGTGATTTGGAGCGGCCAGAGTTTTCGACGGTGTTGGGAACTTTGAAATACGCTGCGGAGACGGAGCGCCAGGAAGCGCGCCGTACTCAAGGCTGGCGGAAATTGCAGAAATCATTTGGAAAAATGGTTTCGGCGATGCGGTTCTTAGGTTGATCGAAAGGAAGAAAAATATGAAAAATTTATCCATTGAGAAAGAAAAAGTTGCAATTTTAGCGGTGGGCGGAGCGGGCTCGGCAGTTTTGGATAATCTGGCGGTGGCCTGTGAAGGAGAGCATCGGACTATTTGTATCGATACGGACGCCTTGGCCTTGAGGGGTACGGTAGCGGCTAAGAAAATCTTGGTAGCGCCCGAGCGGGTGCACGGGCTGGGGACGGGTGGGGAGCCTGAATTGCTCGAGGGATTGAGTTTGGAGGTGGGGGACAGTTTAGATCCGATCCTTTCGGGCATTCAGACGGCGATTGTGGTGGTTGCGGTAAGTGGAGGAACGGGTTCGGTATTGGCCCCGAGTTTGGTTAAGCGTTTAAAGATGGAGAAAGCGGAAGTGGTGGTGATGGCGATTGCACCGTTCACTTTTGAAGGGGGACGCCGCAAAGAGAGGGCGAATCGTTGTTTGGCAGAGCTACGGAAAGTGGCGGATGCGGTGTTGGTGTTTAGTAATGATCGATTGCTGGAAAGTTCGATGGCGAAAGATATGCGAGAGGCGCAGCGTTCCTTGGATCGGGCGATTGCACGGACGATTCATGGATTAGCGCATGTAATGGAAAGGAATGGCTTAGTTCATTTGGGGGTGGGGGAGTTGAAAGAAGCGGTGGGCAAAGGTACGGATGCGATGGGGGGGATGGAGAATGCTTGGGCCGCAGTGGCCGAGGCCTCGGGGGAGGGTCGGGAAGCGGCGGTGATCGAGGCGGTCTGTGAGGATATTATGTTGGAGGATGGAAAAGCTTGGCGGGAGGGAAACCGAGTGATGGTCAGCGTAATGACGGGAGCGGACACGTCGCTGAGCGAGTTTCATGGTTTTCTTGAGAAGCTGAAGGAGCGGTTGCCAGTGGATCTGCCGATATCGGCTGGAGCGGCAGTGGATCCTGATCGTTCCGAGTCTCTCAGTGTGACTTTGTTGGTTACGCGGCGGGTAGAAGAAAGTGTTTTACCGCAGTTGAGCGAGATAATACCTGCGAAAAAGAAGGAGGAGGTGGTGGAGGAGAAGAATTCGGAGGAGCCGAAGGTGCGAAAGAAGAGGAAATATGTGGCGTCCCAGACAGAGCTCGAATTCGAGCCAACGCCGAGTCGGTTCGCGCGTTCTACGCCGACTGTGCGCGGAGCGGAAGATTTGGATCGGCCGACTTATCAAAGGAGAGGGATTAAGCTGAGGGTTTAAAGAAAAAGGGCCAGGAACGGAGATGGATCTGAACTAGAGATCGGCGTTGTGGGGATCGAGGTCGGTGGTGGCGTGGAGGCGATCGGTCTTCCCAAGGTTTCGTATCACACGAGCAAAGCACCAAACAAGAGAGCCAGTGGTACCACCGACAGAGAGAGTAAGAACGATCCAACCGTAAAGACTCATGATTTTGGTTCCTCTCGGATCCGCCAGACGCGGACGGCTCGGGCGATGAGCAGCAAGAAGAGAATGAGAACTGCGGCGACAAAAAGCAGAGCGATTCGAACGGAGGGTTGGGTGCGGATGGCTTCGAGGTTCTCGGCTCCTTTTTGGTGTAACCAGATAACGAAGACGGTCAGGAGATAAACGGGAGAGACGTAGCGGATAACGAAATCAAAGATGCGGGGGATGGAAAGGAGGGCTCCCCGTTCGAGCTCTTCGCGCCCGCGTTTTACGCCGAGAACCCAGCCGTAGAGAAAGGTTTGGATGGTGGCGAGAATGAAGATACAGAAACTACCGACCCAGAAGTCCATGGCGTCGAGGGCGGCGAGATCTTTGGTGAACCAGACAACGATGCCTGTACCCATGAGGGTAATGAAGCCGAGGAGGCTGACGGAGCCACGTCGATCAAGATCCAGGCCTTCTTCCATAAAGGCGATGGCGGGTTGAAGCATGGAGAGGGAGCTGGTGATAGCGGCAATAAAGAGAAGGAAGAACCAGAGAAAGCCGAAGAGTTGGCCCGCAGGCATGTGAGCGAAGACGAGTGGGAGCGTTTGAAAGCCTAGTCCGAAAGTACCGCCAACCGTACCGGCGGCTCCGAGAAAAAGAAAAGCGGCAGGGATGGTGATGAGGCCACCGAGGCTGACCTCGCAAAATTCGTTGCCTGCGACGGCGGTGGTGGAACCGAGAGCGATATCATCCCGTTTTTTAAGGTAGCTGGAGTAGTTGATGACGACTCCGAAGCCGACGGAAAGGCTGAAGAAGATTTGTCCAGCCGCGGCCATCCACATTTCTGCATTGCTCAGAGAATGAAGTAAGCCAGGGAGACCTCCACGGATGTCCCACATGTAGGCGAGGCCGGCTAGGACGTTGCGTTCGGGATGGGTGGGGTCGGGAGTGCCGAGGGTGAGGACACGTACGAGGACGAGTAGGGCGCAGATGACAAGCAGGGGCATACCCCAAAGGCAGACTTTCTCGATCCCGCCACTGAGGCCTCGATAGATAAAGAAGAAATTCAGGATGACGCAGGCGAGGAGGCAGATGACAGGTAGGCTGAAGCCGTGGGCGAGAAAGTCGCCGTCGGTTTGCAGTCCAACGAAAGAGGTGAAGTGGGTGGTGTAGGTGGCGGGATCCATGCCGAGGTTCATTTGGCCGGTGAGATATTTCCAGGCGTAGCCGAGGCACCAGGATTCGATCCAGAGGTAGTACATGTAGATGACGACGGGAACAATGAGGCCTAAGACGCCAAGGTAGGGGGCAAGGCGGTTCTTCCAGATCGAGCGAAAGATGCCTGGGCAGGAGTTGTATCCTTGTTGCCCACCGAATCGGCCCATGGCCCATTCTGACCATGCGATAGGCAGGCCGAGAAAAAAGAGAGCGAGGAAGTATGGGATAAGGAAGGCGGCTCCATCGTATTTCGCGGCGAGACCAGGAAAGCGGAGGAAGTTACCCAGCCCGACGGCGCTGCCCGTGACGGCGAGAATGACTCCGAGGGAGGAGCCCCAGCTATCCTTTTTTCTTGAGGCCATGGGTAGGGCTTAAAGTCGCTCGATGAGGGGGAAGGCCAAGCCTTATTTGGGGAGGTTTTTGGGCTTACGGCCTGCTCTCATGGCTTTGGTTTTGAGTTTCGGCTAGGTTTGGGGAATGGGGTCGAACTTACCGATTGAGGAAATTCGTGAAGCTTTGGGGCAAGCGTTGCGTGCGGGCAAAAAGCGGATTGTGATTGAGGCGCCGACGGGTTCGGGGAAGTCGACCCAGATTCCGCAAATGTTGTTGGAGGGTGGATTTCTGGGGGAAAAGGGTCAGGCGGTGATTCTGCAACCGAGGAGAATTGCGGCGAGGATGCTGGCGAAGCGGGTGGCCGAAGAGCGGGGCGTAGAGCTGGGGGCTGAGGTGGGCTACACGATTCGGTTAGATGATCAGACCTCGGGGAAAACGAGAATTCGTTTTGTGACGGAAGGAGTTTTGGTGAGGCAGATGATCTCGCGACCAAAGTTGGAGGGGGTGCAGGCGGTGATTTGTGATGAGTTTCATGAAAGGCATCTCTACGGAGATTTGACGTTGGGGCGAATCTTGGATTTACAGGAAGGGGCGAGGCCTGATCTGCTTTTGGTGGTGATGTCGGCCACGTTGGAGACGGAGAAGTTGGCGGAGCGGATCGGGGCGGTGATCTTGCGGTCGGAGGGCAGGATGTTTCCTGTCGAGATGCACTATTTGGAGAAGAGGGAAGATTTGAGTGGGTCGGGGGCGGCGGAGGTGGCGGCTCGGGAAGCGGAAAGGTTAGTACGGGAGGGGAAAGGGGATGTACTGGTCTTTTTACCCGGGGGATATGAGATTAACCGGGCGAAGCGGGATTTAGAGTCGCGGTTGAGTCATAAGGATGCGGTGATTTTGCCGTTGCATGGGGAGATGGGTCCGAAGGATCAGGATGCGGCTTTACAAAAGTACGATCGGCCGAAGGTGGTGGTGGCGACGAATGTGGCGGAGACATCTTTAACCATGGATGGGGTGAAGGCGGTGGTGGACTGTGGGATGGCCCGGATGGCGAAGTACGATCCGCGACGGGGTTTGGAAACGTTGTTGGTGGAGCGAATTAGTCATGCGTCGGCTGCGCAGAGGGCGGGACGAGCGGGGCGGACGGCTCCTGGGGTGTGTATGAGATTGGAGACGGAGATGGATTGGTCGAAGAGGCCGAAGGTGGAGGAGCCGGAGATTCGGCGGTTGGATTTATCGGAAGTGGCCCTGGTTTTGGCGGCGGCGGGAGCAGGGCGGTTACGGGATTTTCGATGGGTGGATGCGCCTGAGGAGGGGTCTGTGGTGAGGGCGGAGAAATTATTGGCGGATCTGGGTGCAACGGCTGGAGTAGGCGGTGGATTAACCGAGACGGGAAAAAGAATGGCGGGTTGGCCGGTTCATCCGCGGTTAGCGCGGATGTTGATTGAGGCGGGGGCGTTGGGGTGTTTGCGAGGGGCGGCGGGGATTGCGGCACTGCTTTCGGGAAGACCGCTCTTGCAGAGGATGGCGGGGAGGAAGGGGGAGGGGGCGGAGATTTTGTGGGAAGCGGAGGAGGAGAGTGATCTTTTTGTGTGGTTGCGGGCTTTGCGTTTTGCGGAGAGGGAGAGATTTCATCCTGGGGCCTGTGGGAGGATGGGGATTCACGGAGGGGCGGCGAGGGAAGCGGCGGCGGTAAGGGACAGGTTACTCAGCGTGTCGCAAGCGATGGGATTGAAGGTAGAGGAAGTGGCGGCGGGCGGAGAAAAGTTGCGCCGTTGTGTTTTAGCAGGTTTCTCGGACCACTTGGGACGAAGGATAGATGGGGGGACGTTGCGGTGTCGGTTATCGGGGGGCAGGAGTGGGACGATTGCGCGGGAGAGTGTGGTGCGGGATCGGTCGTTGATTCTGGCAGCGGAGATGAAGGAGATCGGGCGAACGGATGGGGACGTGGACGTAGTGCTGGGCTTAGTGACGGCGGTGAAGGAGGAGTGGTTGAAGGAGATGTTTCCTGGGGATTTTTCGGAGAAAAGTGGTCTTATTTTTGAAGAAAATGGGCGAAGAGTTCTGCAGGTGGAGCAGAAAAGGTTTCGGGACTTGGTTTTGGAAGAGAAGAAAAGAGATGTGGAGGCGAGTTCAGCGGCGGCGGCGGTACTGGCGGGAGCGGTTTTGGAGGGGAAGTGCACTTGGCCTGGGTGGAGTACGGAGGCGGATGGATTGTTGGAGAGACTGGAGGTGGTGCGGGGTTGGTCGGAGGGGGAAGGGTGGCCGATTTGGGATAAGGAGGCGAAGCGGATGGTTTTGGAACTGCAGGGGGAGGGGTGTCTGACTTGGCGTCAGGCCAATGAGAGGAGTGCGCTGGATGCAATGCGGGGATGGTTGGGCGCAGAGAGAATGCGGAGGATGGAGGAGTTGGCGCCGGAGAAGGTGGCGATGCCTGGGGGCAAGTCTTTAAAGATTAAGTATGGGCAAGGGAGAGAGCCGGTGGTTTCGGGTAAGATTCAGGAGTTGTATGGTTTGAACAAGACGCCGCGGATTGGGGATGGGAAGGTGGAGTTGACCGTGGAGATTTTGGGACCGAATCGAAGACCGTTGCAGGTGACGCGAGATCTGGGATCGTTTTGGAAAGAGACGTACCCGAAATTAAAGCCTGAGTTGGCGAGAAAGTATCCGAAGCACGATTGGAGGTAGGTGGGGGGTTGGGGTAGGTGCTTCCAGCATGCTGGGAGCATGAGTTGTGGTATGGTGGGGGATGATTTTGCCAAAGTTTACGGGGTCGCGGGAGGAGCAAGCCCGAGATGTGGCTGAAGCGCTGGTGGGGCTGTTTGGGGAGGCGAGGGAGGAGGCGAAGCCCTCGGGCTACGTCGGAGGACGGCAAGAGGCGATGGAGGCATTGGGCAAATTCCGTGTGGGAGGTTATGCGGGGTCACGAAATAAACTGGGTGGAGGTGTATCTCGCCTCTCGTTTTATATTCGGCACGGGGTATTGGGAATTCGCGAGGTAGCGGAGAGCGTGAGGGAGCGTTTTGGGAAGAGCTTTGATTCGGTAAAGTTTTGGCAGGAGCTGGGGTGGCGGCAGTTTTGGCGGCATCTGTATGGGCAGTTGGGGGATGGAATTTATGTAGATCGAGAGGTGTCCAAAGTCCCTCTCGGGAATGGGGCAGAAACCGATCTGCCTAAGGAAATTACCGAGGGGCGAACAGGATTGGTTTGTATGGATGAGACGGTGCGGGAGCTGGTGGAGACTGGTTATATCCATAACCATGCACGAATGTGGTTTGCCTCGTTTGTGATTCATTTTCGCAAGCTGGGCTGGAAAGCGGGGGAGCGGTTTTTTTATCAGCATTTGTTAGATGGGGATCCGGCGAGCAACGCGTTGTCGTGGCAATGGGTGGCCTCGACCTTCAGTCATCGGGCCTATCTGTTCAACCGGGAGAACATTCAGGAAAACGGTGGAATGGAGTGGTGTGCGCGTTGCACGGCCAAGTGTCCCTTCGACGCGACCTATCCAGAACTGGAGCGGAGGCATTTTACGAAATGAAGACAGGGGTGTGGCTGCATGGTGATTCCCTATCGAAGCGGGATCCGGCTCTACAGAAGTATCCTACAGCCCCGACGGTTTTTGTCTTCGACCGACCCTTTCTGGAGACGGCGAGGCTGAGTTTTAAAAGAATCTTTTTTCTTTATGAGTGTGCAGTGGAGGCGGCGGAGGAGATGAGGGTAGGGGAAACGGTGGAGGAGGTAGTGGGGTGGATGAAGGAGCAGGGAGTGGAGAGGTTGGCGGTAACGGAGTCGCCCTCGCCAAGATGGCGGGAGGGGTTGGTCCGGTTGCGGGAGCAGGTGGAGGTGGAGGTTGTACCGGCGGAAGGGATGGTGGTTGTGCCGAATGGATATTCGGTGAAGAGGTTTACGCCGTTCTGGAAGGATCTGGGGAGGGAGTGGAGCTGATTGAGCAGGCCCGATTTGCCTCTCAGGTTTATGGATTGTAGGATCACCCGATGAATTATTGGTTCGATCAAATACGGGGGTTGAAGACCTTTCTTCCAACCTTGTCGCAGGTGATTGCAAATTTCCCTTTGCTGATTTTGTTTCTGTGGATCACGTTTATTTTTTCTATCGTCGTGTACTTTTTAGGAGGAGCTAAGGATTTGGAGCAGAAGATGGGAAAGGGCTCGATAACACGACTTCATGTTTTTCTTGGGGTGGTTGCGCTGGTTAATTTCCTCGCGATGGTGAGTTTGGCCTTCTATTTGATTCTGCGACCCCAGTAAAAACTGGCGATGGCTCATCTCTTTTTTGATAGTTTTGTGGGGGGATTATGTGCGGACGCGTTGGCGATGCCGGTTCACTGGTATTATGACCGAGCGGAGTTACTGCGGGACTATGGAAAGGTGGTGGGTTATGTCACACCGAAGAATCCTCATCCTGGCAGTATTCTTTGGCGCTCCCATTACACTCCTTTGAATGAGAGGGGTAACATTCTTCATGATCAGGCGAAGTATTGGGGAGAAAAAGGGGTTCATTATCACCAGTTTCTTCAAGCAGGTGAGAACACTCTCAATCTGCAGTTGGCGCGGGAGTTATATAGGTGGGTGAGATCGAACGGTGGCTATTCGGCTCGAGGGTGGTTGGAGCAGTACGTGAAGTTCATGCTGACGCCGGGTCGGCATCGAGACACCTATGTGGAGGAGAGTCACCGTGGGTTTTTTCAAAGGTATGCGGAGGGAAAGTCACTAGAGAAGTGTGGTATACGGGATGAGCACATCGGGGGGCTGGCCCATGTGCCTGCGTTGATGGCGGCCTGCGCTGATTTGCCATTAGGAAAGTTGAGGGCGGTGGTCAAAGAGCACGTGGGTCTGACTCATGCGCATCCGAACGTTTTACGTGCGGCGGACACCTTGGTGCGGGTCTGCTGGGCGATTGGGGAAGGGGCGAGTGTGCGCGAGGCGATTCCGCGCGAGGCGGGGGATTGGATCTCGGCCAAGAAGGCGGAAGGTTGGTCGAAGCAGCCAGATGAACATGTGGTGGGGGAGAGATTTAGTACCGCCTGCTATATCGCGGAGGCGATGCCAGCGTCCCTCTATCTGGCGTGGAAATATGGGAACGACTATGTGGGGGGAGTAGTTGCGAATGCCAATTTAGGTGGGGACAGTTGTCACCGTGGGGTGGTGGTAGGCGGTATCTTGGGGCAGGCGTGCGGGGTGCCGACGGATTGGTCGGGAGGCTTACGGGTGCCAGCAGTTGAGGTGGGGAGGGTTTAATTGGCGGATGAGGGATGATCCGTCTTAGTGCTGGGTGGCACCTTTGGCGGATTCGATTAAAGCTTAGGCTTGGAATCAGGGTGGATTCCGCTGGAATCACGATGAATCTGTGAGCCGATATTTTTTAATTATTTTTATCTGTATTTGTTCGGTGGGTTTTACTCAGGAGAGTAAGACCCCTGTATTTCAGCTTGGGATTGACGTTCTGGCGGAGCGTGGGTTTCGGGATCTAAAGGGCAAGCGGGTGGGGTTGGTGACGAATCCCTCTGGGGTGGATGGGAGGGGGCGTCCGACGTGGCAGGTGCTCCGGGAGGCGCCTGAGGTAAATCTGGTGGCTCTTTACGGGCCAGAGCACGGGGTGTTTGGCACGGTGGGGGCAGGGAAGAATGTATCTGGGGAGAAGCACGGGGTGGACGGCAACCAGGACGGAAAGATAAGCAAGAATGAGGAGACGGGGATCAAAGTGTTTTCCCTTTATGGAGACACGAGGAAGCCGACGCAGAAGATGTTGGAGGGTATCGACGTGATGGTTTATGACCTGCAGGATGTGGGGTGCCGGTCCTACACCTTTATCAGTACGCTGGGTTTGGTGATGGAAGCGGCACAGGAGAAGGGAATCGAGGTGATGGTGCTAGACCGACCGAATCCGCTGGGGAACTTTCGGGTGGAGGGACCGCGACCGCAGGGGGAGTTGGTTATTCCATCCTTTATTGGGCAGTACGACATTCCCTACGTGTACGGGTTGACGATTGGGGAGCTGGGAAAGTGGATTAACGAGGTGTATTTGAGGCGTCCGTGCCGACTGACGGTAGTACCGATGAAGGGGTGGACGCAGAAGATGACATGGGAGGATACGGGTTTGAAATGGGTAGCGACCTCTCCGAATATTCCATTAACACGAGCCACTAGGGGTTATGTGGCGACGGGGTTTTTTGGGGAGTTAGGGGTGAGTAATGGGGCCAATCCGACAGGGGTAGCGACGACGGGGTTAGATGGATCGGTGATTCAGCCTTTCGATATCTTTGCGCTGGAGAATGTAGATGCGGAGGAGCTGTGTCGGAGAATGACCGAGTGGGGTTTCAACGGAGTCAGCTTTAGTCCTTTCCGTTTCAAGCCACCGACGGGTCGATACCGAAGGGTGACGATGGCGGGTGCGAAGGTGACGATCGATCCTAAGGCGCCCGCGAATTTAACCGCGATCAACATGGCGGGATTAGAAATTCTAAAGAAACTTCTTCCTCGAAAAAAATTCTTCGCTGATGCGGAGAATATGTTGATGTTCGACAAGCTGAATCGAACTCGGCAGACGCGAAAGATGGTGGAGGCGGGGATGAGTGCGCGGCAGATCGTGGCGACGTGGGAGGCGGGGGTGGCCAAGTGGAGGGAAGAGAGAAAGCCCTATTTGCTTTATCCGGAAAGTGTGGAAATAACCAAGAGAAAGACGGGAACGGGAAGTGTTCCAGTGAAATTGAGGTAGGTGGTGGGCGGTAGGCCTAAGATTTGGTCGCCCCAGAGGTAATTAACATCTTTAAGCCAATATCTTAGGTTTCTTTTCTCGCCCGAAAGGGAGAGCACGGGCATACCAGAAGTTCTTATGATGAAAGCGATTGTTACGGTGACGTTGAAGCCCTCTATTTTAGATCCGCAGGGGGAGGCGGTGGCGCATGCCTTGAACCATATGGGGGTGAAGGGGGTGAAATCGGTCCGGATTGGGAAGCATATCGAGCTGGAGATTGAGGGTGGCGAGGAAAAGGGTTTGCGGGCGAAGTTGGAGGAGATTTCAAAAGAGTTGTTGAGCAATCCGGTGATGGAGAATTTCCACTTGGATCTGCGGGCTGGCGGATGAGGTTTGCGGTCGTCCAATTTCCTGGGTCGAACTGCGACCAGGACTGCGTGCATGCCTTGCAGGTTCTGGGGCAGGAGGCACGGCTGGTTTGGCATGAGGAGACGAAGATTGATCCTGAGGAGGGGGTGATCTTGCCTGGGGGATTTTCTTATGGGGACTACTTGCGCTGTGGGGCGATTGCACGATTTTCGCCAATCATGAAGAGTGTGAAGCAGGCGGCGGAGAGAGGGCAGGTGGTGGTGGGGATCTGCAATGGATTTCAGATTTTGTGTGAGGCGGGGTTGTTGCCAGGGGCTTTAACCAGGAATGAGGGGCTGCATTTTCGGTGCGAACCGGCGTGGATACGGGTGGAAACGCCCGCATCGCGTTTCACTTCGCACTATGGGACGGGGGAGATGTTGAAGATTCCGATTGCCCATGGGGAAGGGTGTTACCGTGCGAGTCCTGAGATTTTGCAGGAGTTGGAGGCACAACAGCGGGTGCTCTTTCGGTACTGCAACGCGGAGGGGCAAGGAGTGCGAGAGGGGAATCCAAATGGGTCGAGTCACAACATTGCGGGAATATGTAATGATCGAAGGAATGTGTTGGGGTTGATGCCGCATCCGGAGAGGTGTTGTGAGGCAGAGATGGGGGGAGTGGATGGGCGAGGAATTTTGTTGGGGGCGGCCGGAGTAGGAAGAAAAATATGAAGACGAGAGAGTTTGCTTTGAAGCTGGGGTTGACGGAAGAGGAGTATGGGAAAATTGAAAAGGGGCTGGGAAGAGAGCCGAATGAGAATGAGTTGGGGATGTTTTCGGTGATGTGGAGTGAGCACTGTTCGTATAAGAATACCCGAAGGGAGCTGAGAAAGTTTCCGACGACGGGGCCAGCGGTTTTGGTCAAGGCGGGGGAGGAGAATGCGGGGGTGGTGGACGCGGGAGATGGGTTGGCCTTGGCCTATAAAATTGAGTCGCACAATCATCCGAGTGCGGTGGAACCATTTCAGGGAGCGGCAACGGGGGTGGGGGGAATTTTGCGGGATATCTTCACGATGGGGGCGAGGCCGGTGGCTTTTATGGATTCGTTGCGATTTGGCAGGCCTGAGGCGAAGGGGGAGGCGGGAAGGAGGACACGGTCGTTGATCAAGGGTGTGGTGTCGGGGATTTCCCACTATGGGAACTGCGTGGGGGTTCCGACGGTAGGAGGGGAGCTGGTTTTTGATCCTGCCTATGAGGGAAATCCTTTAGTAAACGTATTTTGTTTAGGGACATTGCGGCATGATCAGATTCGGAGAGGTGCGGCGAAGGGAGTAGGGAATCCGGTGTTTTACGTGGGGGCGAAAACCGGAAGGGATGGGTTAGCGGGGGCAGCATTTGCTTCGAGAGATTTGACGGAGGAGAGCAAGGCGGATCGCCCTGCGGTTCAGGTTGGAGATCCGTTTGTGGGAAAGTTGCTCTTTGAGGCGTGTTTGGAGTTGTATGCCAAGCCAGATTTAGTGGTGGGGGTGCAGGATATGGGGGCGGCTGGTTTGACCTGTTCGACGTGTGAGACGGCGAGTCGGGGTGGATCGGGAATTGAGATCGAGTTGGATCGGGTTCCGCAGAGGGAGACGGGAATGACGCCGTATGAGATTCTGCTTTCGGAATCGCAGGAGCGGATGTTGATCATCGTGCACAAGGGGAGAGAGAAGGAGTTGAAAGATATTTTTGTGAAGTGGGGGTTGGATGCGGCGGAGATTGGTTTTGTGACGGAGACGGGAAAGGTGGTGGTGAAGGCGGGAGGAAAGGTGGTGGCGGAGGTGCCTGCGAGATTGTTGGCGGATGATGCTCCGGTCTATGAGCGGGAGGCGAAAGTTCCTGCAAAACTGGCGGAGAGGCAGAAGCTAGATTTGAAGAAGATTTTACCTGCGCAACCGAGGGTGAGGGAGGATTTGTTGAAATTAGCCGCTTCGCCTGCGATGGGATCGCGGAGGTGGGTGTGGAATCAGTACGATCATATGGTGGGTTTGCGAACGGTAGTCAGGCCGGGGGGGGATGCGGCGGTGTTACGGATCGAGAAGCCAGGGGGTGGCTGGGTGCATGTGGCGATGACGTTGGATGGAAATGGGCGGTGGTGTGCGCAGGATCCGCGGGAGGGATCGAAGGCGCTGGTGGCGGAGGCGTGTCGGAATTTGGCGTGTGCCGGAGCGGTGCCGCTGGGGTTAACGGATAATTTGAACTATGGAAATCCGCATGATCCGGAGATTTTCTGGACCTTGCGGGAGGGGGTTGAGGGAATGGCGGAGGCGTGTCGGTTTTTTGATCTGCCGGTGACGGGCGGGAATGTGAGTTTGTACAACCAATCGCCAGCGGGACCGATTCACCCGACTCCGGTGGTTGGGGTGGTGGGGAAGGTGGAGGAGGGTGTGAGGTTGGTGGGGGGAGTTTTTGGGAAGGGTGGGGGGGTTGTGCTCTTGCTTGGGGTGGAGAGTGCTGGGGGATTGGGAGCTTCGTTGTATTTGCAGGAGATTCATGGGGTGTTGGCGGGTAAGCTGGGCAAAGTGGATTTGGAAGGGGAGAAGAAGCTGCATGGATTGATGCG
>CANESK010000038.1 GCA_947441075.1 Verrucomicrobia subdivision 6 bacterium | reverse complement strand
CGGGCGGTGGAGATGGGGGCGAGCGACCTCCATTTGGGGCCTGATGCACCAGCTTTGGTACGGATTCATGGTCAACTCGCCCCGTTGGAGGGACCAGGGGCGCGGCATTTGAGTAAGGAGGAGACAGAACAGTTGGGGCGTTCCTTTTTACTACCGAAACAGACTCGAACGGTGGAGGAGAATGGATCGTTCGATTTTTGCTATGAAGCGGAGGGGTTGGCTCGATTCCGAACGAGTGTGGTCCGGCAACGGCGCGGGTGGGAATCGGTCTTCCGGGTAATTTCCAATAAGATTCGGACGATGGATGAGTTGGGGTTGCCGCCCGTTCTGAAAACCTTAACGCGTTATCACAATGGTCTGGTGTTGGTAACGGGAGCGGTGGGCAGTGGGAAGTCGACGACATTGGCTTCGATGGTCGATCACATTAACCGAGAGAGAAAAGATCACATCATTACCTTGGAAGATCCGATTGAGTACGTTTTCACGCCCTCGGGTTGTCAGGTTTCCCAGCGGGAAATTGGGGCCAACTCGGCCAGTTTCTCAAGCGCGTTACGGGCGGCGTTGCGGGAAGATCCGGATGTGATCATGGTGGGAGAGATGCGGGATCTGGAGACGATCTCTTTGGCAATCAGTGCCTCGGAGACGGGTCACTTAGTTTTGGGAACGTTACACACGAGTACTGCGGCGCGGACTTTAGATCGGTTGCTGGATGTGTTTCCGGTGGAGCAGCAGTCCCAGATTCGGACGATGGTCAGCGAATCGTTGCGAGGGATTGTTTGTCAGCAGTTGATTCCGCGTAAGGATGGGAATGGGCGAGTCTTGGCTTTGGAGGTGCTGGTGAATAATCCGGCGGTGGGCAACTTGATTCGTGAAGCAAAGACTTTCATGTTGCCAGGGGTGATGCAGACGGGAAAGAAGTTGGGGATGAAGTTAATGGACGACAGTTTGCAGGAGCATTTGGATAAGGGAATTATCTCAGGGGAAGAGGCCTATCGGCGTGCAGAAAACAAGAAGGCCTTTGCTACCGGATTGGCGGCGGGACTCTAATGAACCACCCGATCGACGAACTCTTTTCGGTTTTAGTGGAAAAAGGGGGGAGTGATTTACATTTACTCGAGGGTCAGCCCGCGAAAATCCGGAGACACGGCGAGGTGACGGCGATTCAGGAGGCACCTTTGACGAGGGAATCGATCACCCAGCTTTTGCAGCCAATTTGCTCTCCCCCTGCATGGCGCAAGTTCACCGAAGTGGGCGACTTGGATTTCGCCTATGAGATGGACGAGGCAAGTCGTTTTCGGTGTAACTACTATAAGCAGTTGCATGGCTACGGAGCGGTTTTTCGAATTATTCCGACGAAGATCAAGACTTTGAAGGAGTTAGGGGTGCCGCCAGTGATTGAAAGTTTTGGGAACTATAAATCAGGTTTGGTTTTAGTGACGGGTCCGACTGGTTCGGGGAAATCGACGACGTTGGCGGCCGTGGTAGATTCGATTAACACCAATTACTCGCGGCATATTGTGACGATTGAAGAACCGATTGAGTTTGTCCATCCGAACAAGAAGTCGGTGATTACGCAGAGGGAGGTACCGAACGAGACGCCAAGTTTTGCGACGGGACTGAAGGCGGCCTTGCGGGAGGATGCGGACGTGGTTTTGGTGGGGGAAATGCGGGACTTGGAGACGATTGCCTTGGCCTTGACGGCGGCGGAGACGGGATTGTTGGTTTTTGGCACGTTGCATACGAACAATGCGCGCAAGACGGTAGATCGAATTATCGATGCGTTCCCGAGCAATCAGCAGGAGCAGATTCGGACGATGTTGGCGAATTCACTTCGTGCGGTGTGCGCTCAGCTTTTGTTGAAGCGTTCCGATGGTGGAGGGCGGCTGGCGGTGAACGAGATTCTCGTGGGAAATAATGCGGTGGCTTCGATTATTCGGGAAGGTGCCACGATGAAGTTGAACGATGTTTTGAAAACGGGTAAGGCGGAGGGGATGCAGTTAATGGATGATGCGATTGATGGGCATTTGAAGGCGGGGCGGGTTTCGCCGATGGAGGCGTATATGAAATCGATCGATAAGCTTAGGTTTCAGGAGTTTCTGCCGAAGGAGTCAGGGATCGGATGAGTTGCGAAGTGGTCGGATCGACCGCCTTGGCTCGGGCGACAATGCACTGTCGGGAGGGTCGGGAGTTGAGTGGTGGGGCGGCGGAGGAGTTGGTGGCTATTTTGGCGGACGAGGGGGTTGGGGATGGGGAGAAGGCGGATTTTCTATTGGCTTGGGCGGAGAAGGGAGAGACAGGCGCGGAACTCGCGGGGATGGCGCGGGCTTTTTTGGGGCGGGCGAAGCCGGCGGGGTTGACGGGGAGGTGGGGGGGGAAGGGGTTGGCAGACTGTTGTGGGACGGGGGGAGGGGGGAGACCGATCGTGAATATATCTACAGCGGCAGCGTTGGTGGCGGCGGCGGCGGGTTTGCCGGTGGCGAAACATGGGAATCGGGGGATCACCCGACCGAGTGGGAGTGCGGATGCTTTGAGTGCGCTGGGGGTGAAGAGCGCAAGGGATGCGGGAGAGTTGGCCAGCTGTCTGGGTGAGGTGGGATGTGCTTTTCTCTATGCTCCAGATTTTCATCCAGCTTTTGCTGGGGTGGCGGGTGCGAGGAAGATTTTATCAGCGAAGGGAAAGCGAACGGCATTTCATTTTTTGGGGCCTTTAGTTAATCCTGCGAAACCTGAAGTTCGGTTGGTCGGGGTTTTTCGCGAAGAGGATATGGCCATCTTGGCGGAAGCGCTCGAGAGGTTAGCGGTGGAATCGTATGCAATTGTTTATGGGGAAGATGAGAAGGGGGCTCCTTTGGGGGAGCTATCGCCTTTGGGACGGAATCGGTTGGTGGGAAAAAAGGGTGGAAAAAAATTTGATCTGACGGAGGAGTTGGCGCCTGGGGAGTGGGGTTCTTCCTTGGATCTGGAGGCTCCTCGAGCGGAGGAGAGTGCGGCCCGCATCTCTGCGGTGCTGGCGGGGGATGGGGCGCGGGCGGTGCGGGGGTCGGTGGGGTGGAACGCGGGGGCGCTGCTTTGGTTAGCGGGGATGGGAAAAGATTGGGAGGAGGGGCGCAAGTTGGCAGACGAAACGATTAGGAAAGGAGCTGCGCGGGCTCTTTTAGAAAGATGGAGGACGTGGAGTCGGGGATAAATCGTTTCGATTGAGGTAGAAGTTGAGGGGTGGGTATCGGTTCTACGGGCGAGCGATCTGGATCTTTGATTAGAGATTATTTAAGCAATTTTAAGATTAGTATATTTGCAAATATGCTAATCTTGTTTGTTAGTTGACAAGAAATGGGTTCGAAGATTTTTCGCGACCGACGGTGGTGGTGGGGCCATGGCCAGGATAAACAGTAGTTTGTGGTGGGAGAGGGAGAATTTTTTTCTGAATGCCTGTGATGAGGAGGTCTCGACTTCCTCCGGGCAGGTCCCAGCGGCCGACGCCATCGGCGAAGAGGACGTCTCCGCCGAAAAGTTGGTGAGTTTTTGGGAGGTAGAGGCAGAGACTACCTGGGCAGTGTCCTGGAACGTGGAGAAGTTTGGCTTGGGGCCAAGCGGGCGGGGGAGGAGTTTTTTCCTCGAGGAGTTGGGTGGCGTGGACGGGTTGGATTTTTTGGGGGAGGCCGAAAGTGAGCATGGAGTCGGGTTCGAGACAGAGAAAGGCGGTGTCGGGATGATAATAGACGGGGCAAGTAGCCCACTCGGCGATGGCGGCGGCGTCCCAGATATGGTCCCAGTGGCCGTGGGTGAGGAGGAGGGAGTGAGGTTTAAGGTTTTTTGTTTTGAGGAAGTTGAGAAAACCCTCGGGTGCATCGATAGCGAGAAGGTGCCCTTGGAGGTTGAGAAGGTAGGCGTTGGTTTCGGCGAGCCCGCCGGTAAAGATTAGGGGCGTCGAGGTGGGGGAAATCTCAGGTGCGGACATAGGGTAGAGGCTAGGGTTTTGAGGCGGAGGGGATAGGGATTTTTAATTTTGCCCCGCATTCGCGGGACACGCTTTCGCGTGAATGTTTAATTTTGCCCCGCGTTCGCGGCCCCGACAGGAGTGCGGGGCAGGCCCCGACGCCGGCCCCGAAGCTGGTCGGGGCAGGTACGGGGTGGGGTGGGCGCTTTGGCTTTAGAAGATTAAGGGTTAGATGGGGATTAATAGGTAAGCAGTTAAGGGGTAGCACCATACTTCCGAAATGGCTATTAGATCAGCTACTGAATTATTCGAAAGTTCGCTTTGTTAAGAATTATATGCTTATTTGTCTGGATGAACATATTCCTAATCCTCTGTTTACTAGCTCTGGGTTACCAGACTGCCTCCGCAACATCTTTATTGGAAACTTTCGGTAGTGGAGCGAATCAGTTCTCGATGGAATTTGTAACGATTGGGAATCCTAATAATGCGGCCGATACAACGGGAACTCCTAATCCTGCGGGCTCAGTGGCCTACATCTACAATTTGGGCAAGCACGAGGTGAGCAGGGATATGATCACCAAAGCGAATGCAGCAGGGAGCCTAGGGATTACGATGGCCGATATGAGCAGCTACGGTGGCAACGGAGTAAATAAGCCTGCATCAGGAATTAGCTGGTATGAGGCGGCAAAATATGTGAATTGGCTGAATACGAGTACAGGAGGGACAGCGGCCTATAAGTTTGGTTATAGTACCCCTTCCGATCCCATGGCATCCCCAGTTTTCTCACAGCAGCTGTGGTCTTCGGCAGATGCGGGGTACAACGCAAATAATATGTATAGGAACAGCCTAGCGAAGTATGTCATCGCAAGTAGTGACGAGTGGTTCAAGGGGGCTTATGGTAAAGCGGATGGTAGCTGGTCAAACTTTGCCAACGGAAGTAATAGTGCACCGACGCCAGTAGCTAGTGGAACAGCAGCGAATACTGCGGTGTACAATGGATTCCCCAGCGGGGGCGAAGCTCAAGGCCCTGCAGATATCACCAGTGCAGGAGGATTAAGTGCATACGGAACGATGGGGCAGGGAGGCAATGTGTACGAGTGGATGGAGACAGCAACGGACGGAAGCAACACCACACACTGGGAGCAACGGGAAAAGCGCGGCGGCTCCTGGAGTAGCGCCTTCAGCCTCTTCAACGGCCACTTGGAGGCCGACAACCGCAGCAGCCAACTTCCGAATTATGAGGACAAAGACATCGGGTTCCGTGTTGCTGCTGTCGGTGTCCCTGAACCGTCGGCTCTTTCGCTCCTAGCGATTGGTTTGAGTGGGTTGGCCTTGGTGCGGCGAAGGAAGCAGAGCTGAAGAGACTGCGACTAAAAACGTATTTGGAGAAAGGGCCCCGCAGTAGCGGGGCCTTTTTTTGTGCCGAAATAAATTATTCATTTAAAGGCCGCCTAGCTGGGTGAATAAAATTAAATAATCAGCTTCTCTACGTTCTTTTCCGTTTAGAAAAGAACTAGGACGACCGAGGATGGTCGTCCGTACCTGTGTTGTGGTTTAAAGGTGAGAATTCCCGACGTGTTACTTTGAAGGGCGCCCAGGGTGGGGAGGTCTGGATTCAAGAAGAGGTTTGCAGTAAACAGCTAGATGTGTAAGCTAGGTGTATGAAGGTTAGTTTATCGATGGGGGCGTTTGAGGCGAAGAATAGGCTATCGGAGTTACTGAATCTGGTGGCGGGGGGGCAGGAGGTGGTGATTACGCGCAGGGGGAAGGTGGCGGCGCGCTTAGTTGGGCCGAAAAACGGGGATGAAAAAGCGGGTGAAAACTGGGTGGAGCTGGCGCGAAGGGTTCGTGCGAAGACTAAGCAGGGACGAAAGGGGATTCGAGAGCTGATCGAACTAGGTCGAAGGTTTTGAAATCTGCGGTTCTCGATGCGTCGGTCACGGCCTGCTGGGTTTTGGCGGATGAGAGCCAGTCCAAGGCAGATGATATTTTAGAAAAAGTGGGCGAAGGGAAGCTGGATGCACGGGTTCCTGAGTTATGGGTGCATGAGATGCTCAATGTGCTTCTGAGTGGATGTCGGAGGGGTCGGATGAGCCAGGAGGTGATGAACGAGTCGTGGGCCTTGGTGCAGAGTTGGCCCGTGGTACGTTTGACGATGCCGGTGGAGAGAATGGGGCGGTGGCGGGAGTTAGCAGTTCGTTTTGGGGTGTCTTCTTATGATGCGGCTTACTTGGAGTTGGCGGAAAGATTGCGCTCTCCACTTTACACTTTTGACCAGAAACTTGGGCGAGCGGCGAAGGTGCTTGGACTATCGCCTGATTAGGAGGTGATTAGCGGCGGCGAGCGCCGAAGGTGTAGCCGCGGACGGTGCGAATTCCGCGCATTCGGGTTTGGGCCACAGTATGACCTTCTTCGAATAGTGCGGTGAAGCGGTAGGGGAAGTTTTCCAGTTTTGTGCGAGGTAGTTTCTGGCCGAGCATGCGTTCGATGGCTTCGACGTGGGGTAACTCCTCTGCGACGAAGAGGGTAAAGGCATCCCCTTCTTTAGCGGCGCGACCAGTCCGGCCGATGCGGTGGACATAATCTTCAGGGTGCTGGGGGACGTCATAATTAATCACGTGGGTGATCCCTGCGATATCGAGACCACGAGCGGCGATGTCGGTGGCGACGAGGATGGGATATTTTCCTGAACGAAATCCAGTGAGGGCTTCAGTGCGTTCCGCCTGGGAGCGGTCGGAATGAAGAACGCCGACGGGGTGAGGGAGGTTGGAAAGGCTACCTGCGACGCGATCGGAGCCCATCCGGGTGCGACAAAAGACGATGACACTCTCGTAGTGGGTTTTTTCCAGCAAACCGAGAAGGAGTTCGTGTTTTTGGTCGGCGGCGACGGGATAAAGAGCGTGGGTGACGGTTTCGGCTGCGGATTGGCGCAGACCGATCTCGATGGTGACAGGTTCTTTGAGGGCCCACTGGGTGAGTCGTTCGATTTCGGGGGGGATGGTGGCAGAGAAAAAGAGGGTTTGACGTTTCTCGGGGCAGAGGGAGACGATCCGTTTGACGTCGGGGAGGAAGCCCATATCGAGCATGCGATCGACTTCATCAAGGACTAGGTGGGTAAGATGGCCGAAGTTGAGGTCTCCTTGGCCGACGAGGTCGAGTAAGCGGCCAGGGGTAGCGACAAGGATATCGATGCCTCGTTTGATTTGTTCGCGTTGGGCTCCGTAGCCGACGCCGCCGTAGATCAGGCCGATACGGAGGCCGGTGTGTTTGGCGAAAACTTCGAGGGCGGCGGCGACTTGGTCGGCAAGTTCGCGGGTGGGTTCAAGAATGAGGGCACGCATGGAACCTGGCTTGCCGAGGTGTTGGAGAATAGGGAGGGCGAAGGCGGCGGTTTTGCCTGTTCCAGTTTGGGCCGAGCCAATGATGTCTTTTCCTGAAAGGGCGACGGGGATGGCTTGGGCCTGGATGGGGGTGGGCTCCTTGTATCCGAGGTCGACGACGGCTTGGAGAACAGAGGAGGAAAGTCCGAGAGAAGCAAAATCCATTGAAGATGATAGTCTATCGAGGTGGGGTGGAGCAAGCGGGACCCCTGACAATACGATGGACGCAGAGGGCAGAGTTTTTTAGGGTACTAGGTTAATGAAGACGGCGTATGAGCTTGCGATGGAGCGGTTAGCAACAACGGAACCCGAGAGAAAGCTGACGGACAAGCAAAAGAAGGCTTTAGCCGATATTGATTCTACCTATCGGGCGAAGGTGGCGGAGAGGGAAACGTTTCTTGGGGCAAAGATTGTCGGAGCGAAGATGGTAGGGGCGGGTGAGGAGGCGAGCATTTTACAGGATGAGTTGTCTCGTGATATCCGGGGGATCCGAGAGGAGTGGGAACGAAAGAAGGAGCAGGCTCGCTCTGCGGGCTAATTTCTCATGGGGCAGGAGAGTAAAGGTCAGGGACAAGGCTGGGGGGATGCCTTGCTCCATCGTTGGGCGCGGTTGGTAGTTGGGCATCGTGCGCGGGTGTTGTGGGCCACGCTTCTTCTGGTGGTGGCGGGGGGGGCGATGGCGGGGGCGCGGTTGGTCATTCGGAATAACACCCTCGATCTGATTCGCAAGGATTCGCCCGTCTTTAAGAAATATTTGGCTTACATGAATGAGTTTGATGTGCGGGATGAAATTGTTGTCGTCCTGAAAAGTGACGATCTGAAGGCGAGCCGGGCGGCGGCCAATGCGCTGGCGGAGAGATTAAAAACTGAGAAGGGGCTGGATCGCGTTTATTATCGGCACGATTTCTCTCCGATGGCGGATCGTCTTTTGCTTTTGGCGGATGAGGAGCAGCTGACGGGGATTCGGCGGCAGATGGAAGAGTTGGCGGCGTTGGTCAAAGGAAATAAGCAGGCGCTGAATTTGAATGGCATTTTGGCAGAGGCTTCAGCCAAGTTTAATGATCCGTACCTGCGGAAGTCTTCGAACTGGCAGGAGTTTATTCCATTTATTGAGGAGTTCGTGCGAAATTTAAAGGGGTTGGCGAAGGATCTGGAGACCCCTGTGAATGTTTTGGAGAAAGGGAAATTGGGAGAGCTTTCCGAGTTTGAGAGCGATTTATTGAAGAATGAGTATTTGAGTTTGGGAGAAGATGGGAAAACAATTTTGATGCTTCTACGGCCGTCGGTGGAGGAGGAGAAAAGTGCGACGCCGTATACGGGGGTGATTAAGCGGGTGCGGCAAATGGTTAAGGAAACACGACCGCTCTACGCCAAGGTGAGTATCGGAGTGACGGGGGAGCCTGTCTTGCTGGATGACGAACTGCGGCAGAGCGAGGATGACATGAAGTTGGCTACGCTGATCACTCTGGTCTTGATCGCGGTGATGTTCTTTTTTGCCTATGGAGAGTTTTCGCGACCGTTCCTAGCTTTAGTGGCGCTTCTGGCCAGCGTGGTGATTTCCTTGGGTGTGACCACGGTGACGATTGGACACCTGAATATCATTTCGCAGGCCTTCATTGTGATGATTCTTGGGCTGGGAATTGATTTTGGGATTCAGTTCTTAGGAAGGTATGAGGAAGAGATGTCCCGTGGAAAAACTTCGGCCGAGGCGGTCGAAATCACCCTCACGACGACGGGCAAGGCTCTCCTGGCGGGTGGGGGAACAACTGCGGCGGCGTTTTACGCGATGTGTTTTAATGATTTCACGGGCCTGACCGAGCTGGGTTGGATTGCGGGGACGGGGGTTATTTTGGCGCTTTTGGCGAGTCTTTCAATTTTACCTGCGCTCCTCCTTTGGCGGGATCGGAATGGGAAGGTGCAGGTGGGTAAGATGCTGAGATTTGGATATGGGGAGAACCTTGATCGAAGACTGACGTTTCATCCGTATTTGGTCTTGCTGGCGGCGGCGGGTTTCAGTGCATTCGCTTGGGTGAAGTGTCGAGAGGTGGCCTTTGATCATAATCTTCTTCATTTGCAGAATCCGAAGAT
Organism: Verrucomicrobia subdivision 6 bacterium; assembly: GCA_947441075.1. Classification (GTDB taxonomy): domain Bacteria; phylum Verrucomicrobiota; class Verrucomicrobiia; order Methylacidiphilales; family Verrucolacustridaceae; genus Verrucolacustris. The sequence goes on along the minus strand of CANESK010000038.1, from coordinate 8,900 downwards.
GGAATCGGTTCGGTTGACTCGGGAGCTTTTGGACACCGGGAAAGGATCTTTGATTTATGGGGTGGTGATGGCGAACACGGTAGACCAGGCGGATGAGTTGGCTGATCAGCTGCGTGAACTTTCCACGGTGAGCAAGGTGCGTACTTTGGGGGATTTGGTGCCGCGGGATCAGCACAAGCGGATGGATGAGGTGAATCGGATTGCCCGTGTGGCGGGGGAGATCACTTTGGGTACGGGCACGGGGCAATCGGTGGACGTGCCCAAGGCGAAGAAAGATTTGGAGTTTTTATTAGAATCGTCGCAAGAAGGGGCCAAGCAGGCCAAACAGTATATCGGGCTTTCGGGTCGGGCGAGGCAGGCGGTAACAACGTTTGAGAAAATGATTCCTCCTTTGGAGCGGGCGGTGGCGGCGTTGGATAAGTTGAATCTGGATGAGGCGAAGCAGAGGTTGGATCGGCATCAGGTGAAGTTAGTGGGATCGATCACGCAAAATCTAGGTTGGCTGAAGACGCAACGAGGGGATCGAGCTTTAACGGTGCAGGATCTGCCCCCGCAATTAAAGGAGCGCTATCTTTCGAAGGGTGGGAAAGTTCTTTTGGAAGTGGAGCCAGCGGTGGATGTATGGGAGCGAAAGCCGAATGAGGAGTTTGTTGGGCAGGTGCAGCGGGTGGCGCCTGAGGTGACGGGCACGCCGGTGATGAACTTGGAGTATATTGACCTTTTGATGAAAAGTTATATTCAGGCGTCGTTTTATGCGGGTGGGGTGATTCTCGTGCTGATTTTCCTCCTATTTCGGCGGATCGAGGATGTTCTGCTCACCCTGCTCCCTTTAGCCCTTGGAGTGCTCTGGCTTTTTGGCGCTTTGGGTTTCTTTAAAATTAAGTTGGATCCAGCGAATATTGTGACCTTGCCGATGATTCTGGGAATCGGAGTGGCCTATGGGGTGTATGTGATGGATCGTTATCGGGAGGAGGGGAAGATTCGTATTTTTGAATCGAGCACGGGCAAGGCGGTGGTTCTTTCCGCGCTGACCACCTTGTTTGGTTTCGGCTCGATGCTGGTGGGGGAGTATCGTGGGTTGGTTTCGCTGGGTCTGGTGATGAGCTTAGGGGTGATCTTTACCCTGCTAAGTGCTTTGGTGGTGCTTCCACAGATCTTAGCGATCAAGGATAAGATTTCTGGGGATGACGAAAAGGATCCTGGTCCGTAATCCGAATTAGAAGGTGAAGCGGTAGGGTTGGAGGCGGGTGGCGAGCTCGGCGAGAATGCGGTCTTCGTCCGATTGATTTTTTGCAGCAAAGGTAACGCTGAAGCGAACGTTGGCACCTGCCTCGTCCCACGGGACCGTGGAAACGAGCTGTTCTTCGATGAGCCATTGAGAGAAAGCCTCTCCGTTGGCGAAAGTATGGGAGCGACTTCCTTGAGCTGTTTTTGGGGCTTGGGTGTAGAGAAAGAAGGAGCCAGCTGGTTTTTGGGCAGAAAACCCTGCGGTACGGAGAATCTTAACTATCGCATCCATTCGCCGACTGTATTTGGCTGAAGTCTCTCGAGTGATTTGAGGATTTTCGAAAGCGGTGGCAGAGGCGTGTTGGATGGCGAGGAACTGACCTGAATCGGTGTTATCTTTGACATCGGCGTAGGCTTGGATGAGGAGTGGATGGCCGACGACGAATCCGCAACGCCAACCGGTCATGTTGAAGGCCTTGCTGGTGGTGTGAAGTTCTAGGCCGACCTCCTTGGCGCCTGGGATGGAGAGGAAGCTGAGTGGTTTTCCTTCAAAAATAAGGGAGGTATAGGCGGCGTCGTGGATGACGATGAGTTCTTCGCGTTGGGCGAAAGCGACGACTTCTCGAAAAAACTCAGGGGTGGCGGAGGCTCCGGTGGGGTTATTGGGGTAGTTGAGAACAAGGACCTTCGCTTTATCGAGAATAGGGCGCGGAATGGTATCGAGGCGCGGGAGATACTTATTTTCTGGGGTGAGAAGAAGGGGGTGGACGACTCCGCCGTAGTAGGTGGCGTGGGTTCCAAAGACAGGGTAGCCGGGGCTAGTCATGAGAACGACATCGCCTGGATCGATTAGGGCGGCGGGAAGGATGGAGAGGGCGGCTTTACTCCCGATGGAGTGCATGATTTCGGTCTCGGGATTGGCGGTGACCCCGAAGACTTCTTTTAGGTAGTGGGCGGCAGCGGTACGGAGGCGGGGACCGCCATTGTCGGCGTAGCCGCGGTTGGCAGGTAGGGCCGCTTCCTGGGCGAGGTTAGCGACGACTTTGGGGTCGGCCATGGAGTCGGGTTCACCAACGCCGAAATCGAGGAGTTCCTTATCTGGGTGGGCGGCGCTGGCGGCGCGTTTGGCTCGCTTAATTCGCTCGAATTTATAGATCGGGGCTTCTTTGAGGCCGTAGCCTGGACCGCCGATTCTTTGAGCGAAGAGGTTGTGGAGGTAGGTAGACATTTTGTAGGATTGAGGTGCATGAAGATTATAACAAAAACGGCGGAAATGCAAAAGGCCTCCCGTGCATGGCGGAGGCGGGGGCAGACGGTGGCTTTGGTTCCGACGATGGGGGCTTTGCATGATGGGCATGTGGCGCTGATTCGGCGGGCAGGGAAGTTAGCAGATCGAGTGGTGGTGAGTGCCTATGTCAATCCGACGCAGTTCACCTCGCGAGCGGATTATAGGCAGTATCCCCAGCGAGGGGCGGCGGACGTGCGACGGGCGAAAGAAGCGGGGGCGGATGTGCTTTTTCGGCCAAAAAGTTTATATGCTAAGGATGCTTCTATCTGGGTGGAGGAGGTGGACCGATCGCGGGGGCGATGTGGGGCCAGGCGGCCAGGTCATTTTCGTGGGGTGGCGACGGTGGTGATGAAGTTGTTTGGAATTGTGCAACCGCAGGTGGCCGTGTTTGGGGAGAAAGATAAACAGCAGTGCGAGGTGATCGAAAGGATGGTTCGGGATCTTTTTTGTGCGGTACAAATTGTGCAACTTCCTACGATTCGAGAAAAAGATGGATTACCGATGAGTTCCAGAAATCTGCGACTCTCGCCACTGGAAAGAAGGGTGGCGGGTCGATGGGCGAAAGCGGTGCGAGAAGCGAGCCAAGCTGGGGCGGGTCGGTCGGTGGCGAGACTGAAGTTTTTATTACGGGGTTTGCCTGGATTGCGCTTGGAGTACGCGGAGGTGGTGGAGGGCCAGCTTTATGGGGCGGTCCGAGTTGGAAAGGTCCGATTGATTGATCATCGTCCCTGCAGGAGAAAATCGTGATTCGGTGGGGCTTGGTCGTTCTTGGTCTTCTGGTAACTGCGTGGGCGGTGGAAACGTGGGAGGTGGTCCGGGTGGGGAGGGTGGATTATGTTTCATTGGATTCCTTCGCCAAATTTTACGGTTTTAAGGTTCCGCAGGAGATTGAAGGCAAGCGCCCCTTTGAGCTGAGCTCGGCGGGAGGAACCTTGCAACTGACGCTGGATAGTCGTGAGATGCGCTGGAAGGGGGCGCGGTACTGGTTGAGTCATTCGGTGCGAAAAGAGAGTGAGGTTGTTCTGATTCCTCGTGTGGATCTGGTAAAGACTTTCGATCCGCTTCTGCGACCGAATGGGGAGATTCCGAGGCGACCCTTGCAGGGGGTAGTGATCGATCCTGGGCACGGGGGTGGAGATGAGGGCACGCGGGCGGCACGGGGGTTGAGTGAGAAAACGGCAAACTTCGATGTGGCGAAGCGCCTCGTCCGTTGTTTAGACAAAGCGGGAATTCCTTGGGTGCTGACTCGGACTAAGGATCGCTATGTGGATCATGCAGACCGCTCGAAGTTAGCGGACGACCACCCTGGGTATATTTTCGTAAGTATTCATTTCAACGAGGATTCGAGTCGGTCGTCTGAGGGATGGGAGACCTACAGTCTTTCGCCGCAGTTCGCGCCTTCGACATCTTCGGGAGGGTCGTTGGTGGGGGATGAAGATCAGATATGGCCAGGGAACGGATATGATCATCATAACTTTCTCCTGACTCAGGCGATTCATCGGTCAGCAGTTTTGGCGAAAAGCAATGCGCCTTCGGATCGAGGGGTGAAGCGGGCGCGGTTCAAGGTGTTAAGATTAGCCAACTCGCCCTCGGTTCTGGTCGAAGGAGGATTTATGTCGAACCCACGTGAGGCGAGTTTATTGCGTACGGAGGAGTATCGGCAGCAGGTAGCGGAGTGGATTTTTGCGGGGATTCAGGCGTACGCGCGATCCCAGGAAAATCCACAAGCGGCGGCACGGTTACAACTCGCTAAGGATCGAGTCGCAACAAATGCAGTAGGGACTATGGCTGGGGTGAAAAAAAATGAGGAGGTGGCACCTTTTCGGTCACGGGGGACAAACTTGAGTGCCTCCAACGTTGCCCCGGCCGTAGTGGTTCCAAATCCGGGGCAAGGGGTAGTGGTGGCCCCCGCGGCTGTGGGCGGTGTGGAGCCTGAGGTGAGGAAAGCTTTACCGGTTGGAACGGAGAAGAAAGAGTAGACGATGCCTTTAGGTGTTTTTGATTCTGGAATGGGTGGGTTAACAGTGGTGCGAGCCTTGCGGTCGGCTTTTCCGCGGCGCGATATCTTTTATGTGGGAGACACGGCGCGGGTTCCTTATGGAAATAAGTCAGCAGAAACGGTTTTGGGGTACAGCCGCGAGATTATCACTTTTCTCGAGGCGAAGGGGGTGGATCGGATTGTGGTGGCTTGCAACACGGCCTCGGCTTTTGCTGTGGAAAAATTGCGTTCCTCGGTGAATGTTCCGTTGCATGGGATGATTGAGTCGGGAGTGGCGGCGACGTTACGGGTGGCGGGAGATGGGCCGGTGGGTGTAATTGGGACCTCGGCGACGATCGGGAGTGGGGCGTACGAGAAGGCCTTGCGCCAAGCCCGCCCCAGTCTGAAGGTTTTCGGGCAAGCGACACCCTTGCTCGTTCCGCTTGTGGAGGAGGGATGGGTGGAGGGGGAGGTGACGGAGGCAGTGATTCGTAAGTATCTTGAGTCGTTGTTGCGCGAAAAAATCAAGGTTTTGGTATTGGGCTGCACCCATTATCCGCACTTGAAGGGGGTATTGGCAAAGGTGCTGGGACCGAAGGTCAAGTTGGTCGACTCCTCGGAGGCGTGTGCAGAATCATTGCGAGATTCGCAAGGAGCGAAGTTGGAGGAGGGGAAATTAAGGATTTTCTTAACCGATGAACCCGGACCGTACCAGAGTCGAGTGGAGAGTTTTCTGGGAGCAGGGGTGGTGAGTTCGATTGAGAAAATCCGCCTACCCTAGTGGGCTTTTGCTGGCCAGTCGGTTGGCCGACTTAAGCCGAAATTAGGAGGCGCGTTTTTGGCTACGGCCCCGCAGTTCGGTGGGTGGGTCGAGATCGGGTGATTCTTCTGGAGCGAGAGTGGGGGCCGCGTCGGAGGGATCGATAAAATCAGGGTCGTTAGGATCGAGGCGGGTAGGGTCGATTTCGGTCATGATTTGGAGAATGCGATCGCCTCGGCGTTGGGCTTCGTCCACAAAAAACTGAAGTCGTGGGGTGTACTTAATCGTGAGGGTTTTATTGATTTCGCGTTGCCACTCTTCTTTTAAAGCATTGAGCGTAAGGACGACGTCTTTGTCGGGGGTAGAACCGTCGAGATGAGTGACAAAGACTTGGGCGTGACGCAGATCAGGGCTGACGGTGACCCCTGTGATGGTGATGAGTTTGCCCTCAAGGGTGCGCTCGCGGAGGGCGAGGCGACCTAAGACAGAGCGAATGGACTCGGCCACGCGGATGAGACGACGATTCGGCATATGCCGATTGTGGAAAAAAAAGCGGGAGAACTGAAGAAAAAAATCAGTCGCTGAAGAGAATTAGAGAGCTTGGGCGACTTTTTCGAGTTGGTAACACTCGATGATGTCCCCCTCCTCGTATTCGTCGAAGTTGCCGAGACGGATACCGCACTCCAGTCCTTGGCGCACTTCCGGAACGTCCTCTTGGAAGCGTTTGAGCGTGACGACGGCTCCGTCGTAAATCGGTTGTTTGCGGCGAACGACGCGCGCTCGACCTGACTTGGTGATGCGGCCCGTTTGGACTTGGCAACCTGCGACCATAAATTTGGAAAGCTCGAAAACCTTTTTGACGAGGGCATTGCCGAGGGGGCTTTCGCGCAGTTCGGGATCGAGCAGGCCCGTCATGGCCTCCTTCACCTGATCGACCAGTTCATAAATAATACTGAAGAGGCGGATTTGAACATTTTCACGTTTGGCGGCGTTGGCGGCGGCGTTATCGGTTTTGGTATTAAATCCGATGACGACCGCTCCTGAGGCTTTGGCCAGCAGGATATCGGATTCGGAAATTGGTCCGATGGTGGAAAGAATAATATTGAGGGAGACTTTCTGGCTGGTGATTTTGCGGACGGCCTCGACGATGGCTTCGACGGAGCCTTGGACGTCGCCCTTGAGAATGAGGTGGAGGCACTTCTTCTGTCCTTCAGCGATGCTGGCGAAAAGATTCTCGAGGGTAACACCCTCGGGGGCGTCGGGGCCTGAGGCGAGTCGGGTGGATCGTTCTGCTTCCTGCCGCTCTTCCACAATAGAGCGGGCTTCCCGTTCGGTGGCGACGACGACGACTTCTTCGCCTGGAGAGGGAGCTCCGGTCAAGCCGACGATACGAGCGGGAACAGAAGGTCCTGCTTCTTTGATGGAGATGCCTGCGTCGTTGAAGAGGGCTTTGATTTTGCCGAGGTGGGGTCCGCAGACAAAAGAGTCGCCCACTTTGAGTAGTCCCTGTTGAACGAGGACGGTAGCGGTGGGACCGCGGCCGGTTTCGATCTGCGTTTCGATGACGCGGGCGCGGGCGTGGCCTGTTGGATCAGCAGATAGTTCGAGAATTTCGGCTTGAAGAGCGATCATTTCCAAAAGTTTTTCGATACCGGTTCCTTTGGTGGCGGAAACTTCGCAGACCACGGTTTGTCCACCCCACTCTTCGGGGGCGAGGCCAAGCTCTTGCAGCTGGCCTTTGACTTTATCGAGATTGGCGTTGGGTAAATCGATTTTATTCACCGCGACCATGATGGTGACTTTGGCGGCTTGGGCGTGGCGAAGAGCTTCGAGGGTTTGGGGTTTAATCCCGTCATCCGCGGCGACAACCAGAACGACGATGTCGGTGATGGTGGCCCCACGGGAGCGCATGGCGGTAAAGGCTTCGTGGCCTGGGGTATCAAGAAAAGTGATGGTCGAGTTATCGCGTTTAACGGTGTAGGCCCCGATGTGTTGGGTGATGCCACCCGCTTCGCCCGCGGCGACTTTGGTCTGGCGAATGGCGTCGAGCAGTGAGGTTTTTCCGTGATCGACGTGACCCATGAAAGTGACCACGGGAGGGCGCGGTTTAAGATTGGCGGATGGGATGGGCTTGGCTTTGGGCGGTTCGACCACGGGGGCGACTTTGTGGACACCGCCACCCTCTTTACGTTTTTCCGCCATAAAGAAGAGGCCACGCTTTTCGCAGATCTTTTTCGCTACAGCTTCTTCTAAGTTTTGGTTGAGAGTGGCGAAGACGTTCATTTCCATGAGTTCATGGATGAGTTGGAAAGGTTTTAAGTTGAGCCGAGTGGCCAGGTCGCGGACCTGAATTGGCGGCTTCATCAAAATGATCTTTGTTTCGTCGGTAGGCATTTCCATTTCACCCGACTCAACGGCGGCAGGAGCGGGCGCAGCAGTAGGAGCAGATGTAGGGGCGGGCGCAATTTCGGGTGCGGCTTTTTCTACTTTAACCGGCGCGGGGGCAGTGGGAGGAGTCTGGGGAGTAGCGGAAAGTTCGGTCGGGGCTAGGGCAGGAGCCGCTTTAGTTTTTGCAGCAACTTTCTTTGCTGGCTTGGCGGCGGGATCTTTAGGTGCGGCCGTTTTCACGGCGCGAGGCTTTTTGGCAGGGACGGCAGCCCCCTCGGGTTTGGCCGTCTTTTTCGTGGACGAGGTGGCCATGCCGGGCGGGGGAAGGGGCTTCAGGTCTTAACGGCTGTGAGGGCCGCCTGGGCCTTGGTGCGGATCTCGGTGGCTTCCTCGGGGGTTAAGTCAGGAAGAGCTTCGGCCAGATCGGTTTCCGAGGCTTCGCAAATGGCCTCGACGGTGCTGAAACCGACGGCGGCGATTTTCTGGGCGAGGGCAAGGTCGATGCCGAGGATGGTGACGAGCGTCTGGACGGCTAGTTCGAGCTTTTGCTCAAAGCCGAGGACCTCGGTCTTGTCTTCTTCCACATCGATATTCCAGCCGGTCAAGCGGCTGGCGAGGCGGGCGTTGTGGCCTTTGCGGCCGATGGCGAGAGAAAGGTTTTCGGCGTCGACCAAGGCACGGATCCGGCGGTTAGGTTCATCGATTTCGATTTTGCGAAGTTTGGCGGGTTTGAGCGCTTCGATGACTAGTTCATGAATATTGGGGGACCAGCGGAAGAGATCGACTTTTTCGTTATTGAGTTCACGGACGATATTCTTGACCCGTGATCCGCGGATGCCGACGCAGGCGCCGACGGGATCGACTTTTTCCACATCGGACCAGACGGCGATTTTTGTGCGGAAGCCAGGTTCGCGGGCGAGGGATTTAATGATGACAACGCCTTCGGCCAGTTCATTGACTTCGAGGGTGAGGAGACGGCGGACGAAATCGGGGCTGGAGCGGGAGAGAATAATTTCAGGTCCGCGCAGGCCGGTTTGGACGGCGAGGACGAGGGCGCGGATCCGTTCGCCGGGGGTGTACTCCTCGGTGGGGACGCGTTCGCGGGAGGGCATGATGCCTTCGAACTTGCCCAGATCGATGACGACATCGGCTCTTTCGAAGCGGCGGACGGTACCGGCGACGATGTCACCGACGCGACCTTGGAATTCCTCCATGATCATGGTTTTCTCGATGGAGCGCAGATTTTGGTTCATGGCCTG
>CANESK010000037.1 GCA_947441075.1 Verrucomicrobia subdivision 6 bacterium | reverse complement strand
CTTGATAAAAAATGCGGAGGGAGGGACCGAGAACAAAAAAGCCACGGGATGAGTCGTAATTCTGGAGGAACAGATTCGCACGGACATTGCCGTCGCCCATTGCCTCGATGGATTCGACATCGGCTCGGAGTTGGCGGAAAGCGATCTCTTCGGTGATGCGTTTCTTCTCTTGTTTGGCCCATAGCTGACGCCCTTGGGACCAGGCGATGATTCGATCGGCAGAGAAGAGAAGGGCGGCGCCCAAAATTAAAGTAGCTAAAAAGAAGGAGGCGGGGCCACGCCACTCGCCGACGGGTGCGGGGGTAGGTGTTTCTTGATTGGCAAGGTTCTGGGGAGGTTTTTCGAAAACGGGTCCACGTCTATCGATCAGGGAGGAGGGAATGGCTGGAGCGGAGGGTTTGGCTGTGAGGGAGAGTTCTCCGGAGGACATTTGAAAAACACGATCAGCCAAATAGGCGAGTTGGTCTCCATGGGTAACGGCGAAGATGGCGAGTTTCCGTTCGTCCCGGAGTTCCTGGAGAACTTTGAGGATTTCTTCTTCGGCTAGGGGATCAAGATTGCTGGTGGGCTCGTCCAGTAGGAGGAGGGAGGGTTCATGTTGAAGGGCTCGCGCTAGGGAGACGCGACGCTGTTGGCCGCCTGAAAGCTCATGGGGAAACGCATCCCAGCGTTCTCCCATACCGAGGCGGGCGAGAAGGCTTAGAGCGCGGGAGTAGGCTTGATTTTGGGATTCCCCAGCAAGTAGTCCTGGAAGGGCGGCATTATCTAGGGCGGTGAGTCCAGGAAGTAGGGAGTTGGTTTGGAGCATGAAGCCCATTCGGCGGGAACGGAGATGGGCGAGCTTATGGGGAGAGAGTTGAAGAAGGTCGATTCCTTCGAAATGAAGGGTTCCGTGGTCGGGACGAGCAAGGGCGCCCAAGAGGGCCATGAGGGTAGATTTTCCAGAGCCAGAACGTCCGCAAACGGCGACAAACTCGCCCGGCTGAATTTCGAGGGAGACTTGGTGAACGGCGGCGATGGAACCGCGCCGAGCGGGATAGATCCGGCTGAGATTGCGGGCGGAGAGGACAACGCTCATTCGTTATTTTCTCTAAGGAGTTGGTAAAGTTCCCGACCGGCAAGACGCCATGAGGGGAGTAGGGCGCCGAGTCCGGCCACGCATGAACAAAGGAGGAGGCTGAGAAGGGCGGAGAAAACTTGAAAGGAAAGGGAGGGGAGTTCGAGGGTGATACCGCGGGAGGTGAGGAGATACCCGAAAGTTCGGACGAAGATGGCTAGTCCGGTAGCACCAAGAAGGACTCCGAAAAAAGCGCCGAGAAAAGCGCAGAGGGCGGCTTCCATTGCCAACCATAAGGAGAGTCCGATTCGGGAAAGTCCTAGAGCGAGAAGTAGGCCCAATTCTGATTTCCTTTCGGCCACGATTCCGGCGTAGACGACGAGAATAAGGAGTCCGGCCATGAAGAGGCTAAGGAGAGTGAAGGTGATGGAGCCGGTGAGGATGGTGCGAATGGATTGGCGGATTTGGATGCCGAGGCTGGAGCCGCTGATGATTTGAACTTGGGGAACGGAGGAGAGGGCAAAGCGGACCTGGCCTGCTCCAGCGCCTGGGGACAAACGAAGGAGAAGGGCTGAGGCCGAGCCAGTGAGTGGGGAGGTGCCGAAGGATTGCAATCCGCGAGAGCGACATTCTTGGGCGAGTTCTTCCATGGTGAAAAAGGATCCGAAGAGCGAACGTTCGGTGGGGCCGACGCCAGTCAGGTCGAGTTTTCCCCAAACGACGAGACTTTTTCCAAAGAAATTTATAGTGGAGCCGAGGGGTTCGGAGCGGCGTCCACCGATAAGAACATCGCCGAGGGAGAAGGGCCGAGGCAGGTGTTCTCGGACCCAAGGTTGCAGGGTGAAATCGGTGAGAGGGTCGAAGGCAATTAGGTCGGTTTCGCCATGGCCTTGATCGGACGGGAGAGAGAAGTGACGTTGGGGGGATATTTTTTCCAATCCAGGGAGAGTTATGATTTGAGTGAGAGCTGAGGGGTCGAGCAGTGGGGCATTGGGTTCTCCCGTAAGGAGGGCGGCGGTCAGGTTATGGGTGATGCCTTTGGGAAGAATGAGGAGGTCGGCCCCGAGGCGGTTAAGGGAGGATTCGAGTCCGCGTCGAATTGAATGGCTGATGACTAGGGTGAGAAAGATGGAAGAGGAGCCGATGGAGACGGCGAGGGCGAGGAGGAGATACCGACCTGAGCTCCGTCTGGCCTCTTGGAGAAGCAGACGAAACGCCAGCGGTAGAAGGCGCAATCTGTGGAGCAGATGAGTTAGACCGTGCAGCTTCGGCTATATTTCATCTCTTCCACTTTGGATGGGACGATGACGCAGTCGTGGTGACCCCCGAAGTTGGGCATGTAGCCGACCTGCTCAAGGGTGTCCTGTCGGAAGACGAAGGCACCGGATTCCATGCGTTGGAATCCTGAGAAGATGGCTAAGACATACTTACCGTCGTAGGTGGTGGCGGTAGTTTGGGTATCCACGCCCACGTTGCGGAACTTTTTGACGATTTTCCAGTCTTTGGTGGTGACGACATAAATGTCTGACTTCATCGGCTTGGGGCGGAGCACAGTTAAGAAGCATTTCGAGCCGTCGATGGAGAAGTTGACGTGGAAAGGGGATGGGTATTCGCCCTGCCATTCTTTGTCTTTGATGAAGGTGACTCGTTTCCAAGCGCGCGGATCGTCGCTGGAGGTGTCAAACACCGCAACATTGTTAGCGCGGAGATTGTTCATCATGACCAGATGATTGCCGGAAGGATTGAATCCTGTCTCATGGATGGGGTTGCCGATGGAGGGCAGGGTGACTTCCCAAGTGTCGGGGCTATTAGAGACTTTTTTAATGGGCCAGTTATCGGCGATGCCTTCATTGGCCATGAGATAACAGATGGGTTCCATGGAGGTACGATCGATAATGAAACCGCCTCCGCACATGCGAAGACCAGCGATGGAGTAGCGGTTGCGTGGATCGTGAAGACAGAAGTCGAGCCCCGTCAGGGTATGGGGGCTGGCGCCAGGGGTTTGTCCTTTTTCGACGAGAAGTTCGGCCATGGGAGCCATCTCGTAGTTGAGTTTGTTGCCCTTGGTACCGTAGTAATCGTATTTGCCGTCTTTTCCGGGAGCCAGTTTGACGAGTCGGATGGTGCCACCCTTGGTCCAAGTTTCGGCTAGGACTTTGGAATTGGGTGCCCAATCGGCGCGGAAGGAGGAGAGGACTTTGGTTTTGTCCTGACCACGGGCGCGGGAGAAAAATCCCACGACATCTTTTTGACCATCGGCACAAGCGAAGCCGTTTCCGTCCGGGAAGGGGACGGTGTGGACGCCAAGACCAATTCCGGTGGTTTCCGAGACATCTTCAAGGAGTTCCATCTGATTGGATTTTCCGTCGTAGCCAACGCGATAGATGTGGTTTCCCATGCCGTACTTATCGAGCATGCCGTGCTCTTTGATTTTCGTGTTGAGGCCGTACATCAGAACGTTCTCACCGCCTTGAGTGGAATTAATGAATTCGAAGCCTTTATAGGGATCCCCGCTGTCAGCGTAGTAAGCAGCCAAATGGTGGGAGATCGGGCAGGAGTCCCCGTAGTTCCAGTAGGAGATCCACGCGAGTGTTTTGTCAGTGGATAGGTCTACGGCGTGGGTGCCCCCACCGAGCTTTTGTGGGGTGAGGTAGATGTATTTCCCGAGGGACTCGCGGATTCCCTGATAGACAGCGTCTTCGATCATTATGCCGTCCTCGTTTTTACCTGCGTAGGAGGTACTGGGGAGGTAGCGGGTGAGGCCCGCTCCGGTGAGGCCGGCGAGACCAGCAAAACCGTAGTAAAAGAAGCGACGACGGCTGATTTTTTCAAGGTGGGCCTTCGACATAGGATCAATTTGTGTTTTGGGAGTATAAGATCAAGAATTAAAGGCATCCGGTGATTCGGACGTTTTAACAAGTGTCTTAGCGGCGGAAGAAGAGGTGGGTGGAGAGGTAGTATAGTTTGCCAGCTTGAAGGTGGAAGGAGTCGGGTCCGAGATTAACTTGGACTTTGGAGTTACTGTCCTGTTTCTGCCCAAGAAAGCGGAGCAGTTTACTGAAATGAAACGGGGCGACATAGCGGATGACGGGCGCGTCGTCGGGTAGTTTAGCGATTTCGCGTGCATCACTGATGGCGTCCTCGAGATATCCGGTAGCATCGACCAATTTCAGATCGAGAGCTTGCTTGCCTGAGATGATTCTACCGTCGGCCATTTCCCCAGGGAGTTTGTGATTGGGGAAGTGGCGTTCCTCAATGACGATCGAAGAAAAGCGTTCGAAGGTCTCGCCAATCATATCTTGGACAAGTTTCTTTTCCTGCTCGGTGGCGGGACGAGAGGGGTTGAGAAGATCTTTGAGAGTACCGCTTTTGAAGGTGAGGGTGGAGAGACCGAGGATTTTGGAAAGGCCTTCGTAGTTGAGGGCCTGCATGATGACGCCGATGCTTCCGGTGATACAAAGTTCGTGGGCCACGAGATGGGATCCGCCCATGGCGGTGTAGTAACCGCCCGAGGCGGCGACGGAGTCTAGGTAGACGATGACGGGCTTGGTTTCGCGAACGAGAGTGAGTTCGTGGTAGAGGTTATCGCTGGCGGTGACTTCGCCGCCTGGGCTATCGATGTGCAGGAGGATGGCAGCGACCGAGTCATCGTCGGCGGCTTGGCGAATCTGGAGGATGAGGTCGTCGACCATGCTGGATCCGATATCTCCTGGGACTTCTTGGGCGATGACTCCAAAGAGGTCGATTTTAGCGATGCGCTTCTTTTGGGAGTCGTTTCCTTCGACTAATTCTTCTTCGAAGGAGGGGGCAGATTGGAGATGGGGAGCTCCTGAAAAGAGATGGTGGTCTTTGGAGAGGAAGAGGAGATTGGCGACGAGACTGGTTGTGAGCAGAATGAGGCCAATGAGCAAAAGAGTTTTTGGAAGACGAGGCATGAGAGGGAAGATGATGGAGCAGGAAGGGATTGTTCGCAAGGGCTGTTGGGTAAGGGTGTTGGCGGCGGTCACAGCAGCACAAAGGAGTGGGGTGAGAAGTGCGGTGGGGATTTCGGGTGGGGCGGATAGCGTTCTTCTTGCGGAAGCGTTGTGGAGGAGTGGGGCGAAACCGATTCTTTTTCACTTTAATCATCGTTGGCGTGGTCGGGTGGGGGTTGGAGATGCGAAATGGGTGGCGGCGTGGGCTAGGAAAAGGGGTCTGCGGGTAGTGCTGGGGAGGGCCGAGAGCGTGGGGCGAACGGGGGAGGGTGAGGCACGGACGGCGCGGTGGTCTTTTTTCCAGCAAGCGGCCAAGAGATGTGGGGTGAGGGAGCTATGGTTAGCGCATCAAGCCGATGACCAGGCGGAGACGGTTTTGATGCAGTTATTGCGTGGGGCAGGGGCGGATGGACTGGCGGGAATGGCGGTTCGATCGAGGCAAGGGAAGGTGGTGGTGGTTCGGGCGATGATGGGCTTCACCAGGGAAGAAGTGAGGCAGGCAGCGCGGGAGGTGGGGTTGAGTTGGCGGGAAGATAAGACGAACGAGGATGAAAAAGGGTGGAGATCTCGAGTTCGGCACAAAGTTTTGCCCTATTTATCTATGATGTATGGGCGAGAGGTGCGGGGAGCGCTCTGCCGAGCAGCGGAGATTATGGCGGGTGAGAAGGAGTATTGGGAAAAGGAGTTGGGCAAGATTTCGACTCATCCCGATGTGCGGGAGTGGAGAAATAAAGCGGTGGCCTGGCAAAGGAGGGCGATTCGAAGCTGGCTGGGAAAGAGGGGATATCTTGGGGCAAATCTGGCGGAGGTCGAGGGAGTGCGAAGGCTCCTGGGCGGGGGCAAAACCGCGGGTTGGCAGGTGCGAGGGGGGGGGCAGGTGCGGAGATCAGGAAACAGGCTGGCCTATGTGCAAGAAAGGGGTCGGATTGCTAAACCCAAAAAGGGGTGATACCTTTATATTTACCTCTTATGGCGACTCCTCGATCCAATCACCGTAAACCGCCGAAATTACCTCGGCCACCGATGCGTCGCCCAGACCCTGCGAAGGGGGATGGACCCAACTGGCGTGGGGTGGTGCTCTTTCTTGTTTCGGCCTCAGTCTTGCTTCTAGCTTTCTACGCTCATCAAAACCAGAACGCGGCGTCAGTGCGAGATCTGACGTTCTCTGAGTTCGAGGGATATCTGAAGGAAGGGAAAGTGAAGGAGGTGGTTTTGAATGTGGAGCCAGCGGCCAATGTACGTTGGCTCTCAGGGAAATTTGAGCCGTCGGAAGCTCTAAAGAAAAGTGTGAGAATGGATGCGCAGGGGAATACAGGATATAAAGTAACGGTCGACTTAGCCTTTAAGCAAAATTTGGAGCAGGTGCTGGCGGCGAACGGTTTTCCGCAAGTGAGTCAGAAGGTGGTAGATAATTCTATGTGGCAAGCGCTGGCGGGGACGCTGCCCTTTGTGCTCTTTGTCTTGATCATGTATTTCTTCTTTCGCCAACAGATTCGGATGGCGGGGAAATCGGCCTTTAGTTTCGGCAAGAGCAAGGCACGGATTGTCTCGAAGGATAAAAATAAAATTACCTTTGCGGATGTGGCAGGCGTGGAGGAGGCGAAGGATGAGGTGAGTGAGATTGTAGAATTTTTGCGGGATCCGAAAAAATTTCAAAAATTGGGCGGGCGCATTCCCAAAGGAATTTTGATGGTGGGGCCTCCAGGAACGGGAAAGACCCTCCTAGCAAAGGCGATCGCTGGCGAAGCGGATGTGCCCTTTTATGGGATCAGCGGCTCGGATTTTGTGGAGATGTTTGTTGGAGTGGGAGCCTCGCGGGTGCGGGATATGTTTGAGCAGGGGAAGAAAACTGCGCCGTGCCTGATTTTCATCGATGAAATTGACGCAGTGGGGAGGAGTCGGGGTCATGGGGTGGGTGGGGGGCATGATGAGCGAGAGCAGACGCTGAATGCTTTGCTGGTAGAGATGGATGGGATTGATACGGCGGAGGGGGTGATCATTATTGCGGCGACCAATCGGAAGGATGTGCTCGACCCAGCCCTCTTACGTCCGGGTCGGTTTGATCGGGAAGTGATGATTAACTTGCCCGATGTGAAGGGACGGGAAGAAATTTTGAAGGTTCACGCCAAGAAAGTAAAAGCGATGGAGAATGTTTCTTGGGCGACATTGGCCAGAAGCACGCCTGGATTTTCGGGAGCGGAATTAGCCAACGTGATTAATGAAGCGGCCTTAATGGCGGCTCGGCGAGATGCGGAAGCAATCACTCAGAAAGATTTAGAGGAGGCGAGGGATAAGGTGCGGTTTGGTCGAGAGCGTAGGAGTTTGGCGATGAGCGATGAGCAGAAAAAGTTAACGGCCTATCATGAAGCGGGGCACGCCATCTTGAACATTGTTTTGGAACATACCGATCCCTTGCACAAGGTGTCGATTATTCCACGAGGTCCTGCCTTGGGGGTGACAATGATGTTGCCGACGGAGGATCGGTACGGGTACGCCAAGAAAAAGGTTTTGGATGATCTTTGTGTGGCGATGGGTGGACGGGTGGCGGAGGAGATGTTTTTGGGGGATGTTTCCAGCGGAGCCAGCGGAGATATCAAGATGGCAACTTGGTATGCAAAGAAGATGGTTTGCGAGTGGGGGATGAGCACACGGATGGGGATGGTGGAATATGGGGAGCATGAGGACTATGTGTTTTTAGGGCGGGATATCGGGCGTTCCAAGGGGTACAGTGAGAAAACGGCGAGGGAGATTGATGAGGAGGTGCATCAGATCGTGAATGGGGCGCATGAGCGGGCGAAAAAGATTTTGGAGGAGCATCGCACGAAGGTGGAGTGGGTGGCGCTGGCTCTCCTCGAGTATGAGACTCTGGATGGTGCGCAGGTAGAAGAGATTGTGAAGTTTGGTAAGATGATGAACCCTCCGCCGAAGGGGATCTCTGCGCCCTCGACTCCGACCCCGAGTGAAGCCTTACCGGTGAATCGACCGATTGAGAAGGTGAAGGATAAAGGCGGAATTTTGCCCGGCTTAGAAGGTGCTCCCGCGGGAGCTTGAAATAGTTCTGTGGTATGAACAATCCCGCCACGATGGCGTGGCTCTGCGGCAAGAGGGCGGTGAGTCTGCAGGTAGGTAGGCCTTTTATTTTAGGAATTCTAAATCTTACGCCTGATTCTTTTTCGGATGGAGGGAAGTATGTTCAGAGGATTGATGCGGTGCGGCAGGGGATCGCTCTTTTGGATCAGGCGGATGGATTGGATATTGGAGGAGAGTCGACTCGTCCTGGGGCGGAGGCGGTATCGGCTCGTGAGGAGCGAGCGAGGGTGATTCCGATTTTAAAAGAGATTCGAAAGGAGAGACCGGAGGCTTTTTTCTCTTTGGATACTTATAAGGCGGAGGTGGTGAAGGCGGCGATGGGTGAGGCGGAAGTGGAGGTGGTCAATGATGTGGGTGGGGGCAGGTGGGACCCTCAGATGTGGCAGGTGGTGGCAGAGTCTAGGGTGGGATACATCTGCATGCACGCGGGTGGAAAACCGCAGACGATGCAGGACGATCCAAGCTATGGGGATGTGGTTGGGGAGGTGGGGGGGTTTTTCGCGGAGAGATTGGCGGGATTGGGTAAAGCTGGGATTGCTGAAGAAAGAGTGGTGGTGGACGTGGGGATCGGCTTCGGGAAGACAGTGGAGCACAACGAGACTCTTTTGCGGGCGAACTGGGATGGATTGAGTAGGCCACTCTGCTGGGGTCTATCGCGAAAATCATTTTTGCAGGGGGTACAAACTGAGAAGAAGTTGAAAAACCGGGATGAGGCTTTGGATTGGTGGAACCGAGAGCTCGGGCAGAGAGCACTTCCGATGGTCTGGCGGGTCCACGAGCCTGGAAGAATCTCGCGGAGCATTGCGGAGCGATGGGCGGCATAAAAAACTGATGGTTGGGGAAGAGGACTCGGCTAGGGTTTGAGGATGAGTGAGGAGATCCAGTTAAAAAGGGAAGTTGAGGGGACGGCGATCCCTGCGGGAACGAAGCGTCTTTTAGCGGCAGGAACGGGTGTGGTGGTGACGCAGGATTTAGGGGGGACTTTTACGGTGCATGCGACTGCGGTGGGAGGGATGTTTCGAATTGAGGGGAAAGATGCGGATGCTTTAGGGAGAAAAGTCGCGAAGGTGGATGCGGTGGGGGTGGGAAAAATGGCGGGGGAGGAAGAGATTTGGGCGGTTTTGAAGACCTGTTATGACCCAGAGATCCCGGTGAACATTGTCGATTTGGGGCTGATTTACAGTATGGAGTTGCAGAAGGCCGAAGCAGGGGGAAGGAGAGTCGAGGTGAAGATGACGTTAACTGCGCAGGGCTGCGGAATGGGGCCTTCGATCGCGGCGGATGCGCGTCAAAAGATTCTTACGTTGGAGGGGATTCAGGAGGCGCAGGTCGACGTAGTTTGGGAGCCTGCGTGGGGGCCTCAGATGATCACGCCGGACGGTCGAAAAAAGTTGGGTATGGATTGACCATGCCAGAGACGTGCCTAGCACGATCTTTTGCTGGCGGTGTTCCACCAGCATGGCAGTTTTACAACTTATGTTTGTTATTCCTTCGATCGATTTAATGGCTGGGGAGGTGGTGCGTTTGGCTCAGGGTAAGGCCACGGAAAAGAAGGTTTATAGCAAGGATCCGATGGGGATGGCGCGTCGGTGGGAGAAGGTGG
Source organism: Verrucomicrobia subdivision 6 bacterium (assembly GCA_947441075.1). Taxonomy (GTDB): domain Bacteria; phylum Verrucomicrobiota; class Verrucomicrobiia; order Methylacidiphilales; family Verrucolacustridaceae; genus Verrucolacustris. The sequence goes on along the minus strand of CANESK010000037.1, from coordinate 8,747 downwards.
ACGGAAAAATTCTTCATTTGGTTGATTTGGAAGGGGCGTTTGAGGGGCAGATGCGCAATTTGGAGATGATTGGGCAAATTGCTCGTTCAGTAAAAATGCCGTGTCAGGTGGGGGGTGGGATTCGGGACTTAGCGGTGGCGGAAAAGATTCTGCAGTTGGGGGTGAAGCGGGTTATTTTTGGGAGCGTGGCGTGTGACTCTCCAGAAACCATCGATGAGGCGGTGAAAAGGTTTGGACCGGAACGAGTGGTGGTGGGGATCGATGCGCGGGATGGAGTGGTGGAAACGAGGGGTTGGACGAAACCGAGTGGTTGGAAGGCGGTGGATCTAGCGGCGCGAATGGCACAGGGCGGAGTGATCCGAATTATTTATACGGATGTGGTGAGGGATGGGATGATGACGGGGCCGAATATTCCCGCGGTGCAGGAGATGATTAAAGCTTACCCGGGAAAGGTAATTTCTTCGGGGGGAATTAGCGGGTTAAAGGATCTGCAGGCGTTAGACAAGGCGGGCGGGGTGGAAGGGGTGATTGTGGGGCGGGCTCTTTATGAAGGGGCAATGGAGGACGAAGTGTGTCGGTGGAATACGTTTTAACGGAGCCGAATCGACCTGAGGGTGGTCCGACGATTGAATACGCGAAGGAGTTGAACGCGGAACAGTTGGAGGCGGTGACTGCACCTCCTGGTCCGATGCTGGTGATTGCGGGGGCGGGCAGCGGCAAGACAAGGACACTTACCTACCGTGTGGCGTGGCTCGTAGAGAACGGGGTGCCGCCTGAGCAGATCATGCTTCTGACTTTTACGAACAAGGCATCGAAGCAGATGCTAGAACGAGTGGCTTTTCTCCTGCCGCACGATCTTTCTCGGTTGTGGGGAGGGACCTTTCACCATATCGGAAACCGAATTCTACGGCGGCATGCGGATCAAGTGGGATACACGCGGGATTACGTAATCTTGGATCGCGAGGATGCGGAAGATCTGATCGCGGCCGGCATGGTGGAAGCAGGAGTTGATCCCAAGAATAAGGCCTTCCCCAAGGCCCAAGTGTTAGCAGATATTTTTAGTTTGGCAGCGAATCATCGGACGACGTGTGGTTCGATTTTGAAGGGTCAGTTCGGCTATTTCACCGAATTCGAGGAGGCGATCGGCAAAATAGGGGAAATTTATTTGCGACGGAAGCGGGAGAGTATGGCGATGGATTATGATGATCTTTTGACCCTTTCATTGCGCTTGCTGGAGGAGCCAGGGGAACTCCGCGAAAGATATCGGGCAAGATTCCAGCATATCTTAGTGGATGAGTATCAGGACACGAACCGACTACAGTCAGACTTTATTGACGCCTTGGGCAGTGGACATCATCAGGTCATGGCGGTGGGAGATGATGCGCAGAGTATCTACTCGTGGCGTGGGGCGAAGGTGGAGCATATCTTGAGTTTTCCTGAACGGTATCCAGGCGCCAAGATGGTGAGGTTGGAGACGAACTATCGGAGTATTCCGCAAATCCTAGATTTAGCGAATCACTCCATTTCCCATAACCCGAAGCAGTTTCCGAAAAATCTCAAGGCGGTGAGAGATGCAGGGGTGAAACCCGCAGTGGTTACGCTTGAGGACGGAGGGCAGCAGGCCACTTTTGTGGCACAGAGAATCTTGGAGATGCACGAGGAAGGGACGAGTTTGTCGGATATTGCGATTCTTTATCGGGCGCATTTTCACGCAATGGAGATTCAGTTGGAGTTCACCCGGAGGAATATTCCTTACACGATTACTTCGGGATTGAGGTTTTTTGAGCAGGCCCATGTTAAGGATGTAGCGGCGCACTTGCGCTTATCTGTGAATGCGAAGGATGAGGTGGCCTTTTATCGGTTAGCGAGATTATTGCCTGGGGTGGGTCCGAAATCGGCGACGAAGATGTGGCATGAGGTGGTCGGGGGGAGAGGACTGGGGCAGTTGAAAGTTCCAGAGAAAGGAGCGAAGGGGTGGATGCAAATGGTGAATACGCTGGGACAGTTAGCGGGTAAAGATCCTTCCGAGCAGGTGAAGATCGTGGTGGAGGGGAGTTATGGAGATTATATTAAGAGTCGCTACACGAACGCGGCGAATCGGATGGATGATTTGCGGCAGTTGGAGGATTACGCAACAACCTTTAAGGAGACGGCAGAATTTCTGGCACAGATGGCACTCTTAGGGAATACGGATACGGAACTATCTGCGAAAAAGCAGGACGGGAGTGAGGATGCGGTTCATCTAAGCACAATCCATCAGGCCAAGGGGTTGGAGTATGGGACCGTATTTGTAGTGATGCTTTGTGAGGGGATGTTTCCTTCCAGTCGATCATTGGAGACACAGGAAGCTGAGGAGGAAGAGCGCCGTTTATTCTACGTGGCGGTGACGAGGGCGAAGGACGAACTATATTTGACCCACCCAAGATTGCGGATGGGGAAGGGGGGCGATGCGTGGCAAACCCCATCACGGTTTCTTAATGAGTTATCCAAGGAGTTAGTCAACGTTTGGAAGGTGAAGGGTTCATCAGGCCTGGGTGATTGGACTTAATAAAACCTGTGTCTAGTCAGTGTTTATGAGTTCAAGAATCATCTCGATTGAGTTCCAAGATTTAGGGCGTTGAGTTGCTAGTATGGAGATATTTCTGCTGGGGCCCACGGGTGCGGGTAAGTCACGATCGGCCATTGAAGTGGCGGAGCAAACTGGGGCAGAAATTGTTTCGATGGATGCGTTTCAAGTGTATCGCGGAATGGATATTGGGACGGGAAAACCGACGAAGGCAGAGCAGAAGCTAGTGAGGCATCATCTCATTGATTTAGTGAATCCTGAGGAAAACTTCACGGCGGCGGACTACGCTCGAAGAGGTGGAGAGATTTTGCATGAAGTGGGGAAGAGAAGCATTGCCACGATTTGGGTGGGGGGAACGGGGTTATATCACCGAGTGATGACCGAGGGTCTTTCCATGGCTCCAGGGACGGAGATTGAGGTAGCGGAAGAGTTAGAGAAAAAGACAATGGCGGAGTTGGTCGAGGAGATTTCTCGGATGGATCCAGAGTGGTCGGCGAAAGCCGATATTAAGAATCGGAGGAGAGTGGTGAGGGCTCTGGCAGTGTGGCGTCAGACGGGAAGGAAGTTGTCAGAGTGGCAGGAAAAAGAGATGGTGGCGGGTCCGATGAGAGGAGTGGAGGCATGGGTTTTGCTGCCAGATCTGCAGATTTTGGGCGAGGTGATTCGGGAGCGGGTGAAAACCATGTGGCAGGCGGGGTGGGTGGAGGAGGTGCGGGGGTTGGCGGAGAAAGAGGGTTGGGAGGGATCTCCTGGATCGCGGGCGATCGGGTACGGGGAGGTGATGGAGTTCTTGGCAGGGCGGCTGACGGAAGCAGAGGCGTGTGACAAAATCGTGACGGCAACGCGGGCGTATGCGAAGCGTCAATTGACCTGGTTCCGTAAAATTCCTACGATCCGAGGTATCGAGATCGATCCCCGAGAGCCCTTGTCGAAAGCAGGGGTGCAGATGCTCAGCCAATCGCTATTGCGTAGGGGTTCTGCTGCATGATGGTTTCGACGGGCAGAGATCGGATGTTGGAGCGGGCTCTGTTGGTGGGGTTGGAGACTCATAAATCAGGGCGGGTGGAGGTGGCGGAGTCGATGGACGAGTTAGCGATGTTGGTGGCGAGCGCGGGCGGAGAGGTGGCTGATCGCGCGACGCAGAAATTGGATACTCCTGTTTCGCCGACCTACATTGGCAGTGGCAAGGCGGCGGAGTTAGCCTTACTCGCTAAAGCCAAAAAGGCGGACACGGTGATCTTCGACGACGAGCTGAGTCCTGCTCAGGCAAGGAATCTGGAGGTGATCTTTTCCTGTAAAGTCCTGGATCGGACGCAGTTGATTTTGGATATCTTTGCGCAGCGGGCGAAATCGAAGGAGGGGAAGTTACAGATCGAGCTGGCTCAGCTGGTTTATTTGCTGCCTAGGTTGACGGGAATGTGGACTCATTTGTCTCGTCAATCAGGTGGGATTGGAATGCGGGGGCCGGGAGAAACACAGTTGGAGGTGGATCGACGCAGGGTGCAGGAGAGGATTACGCGGTTGGAGCGGGATTTGGCGGAGGTGCGCAAGCATCGGACGATTCAGCGGGAGGGAAGGTTGCGTCAGCACTGGCCGGTGGCGGCTTTGGTGGGATATACCAATGCGGGAAAGTCGACTTTGATGAATCGTCTGACTCATGCGGATGTGGTGACAGAGAATCGGTTGTTTGCCACTTTGGATCCGACGATCCGGCAGTTCCGCATGCCGAATGGGGTGAGGGTATTATTGGGAGATACGGTGGGATTCTTAAAAAAGCTTCCGACTCATTTAGTGGAATCCTTTCGGTCGACCCTGGAGGAGGTAGCTTTTGCGGACGTGCTGATTCATGTGGTGGACGCGAGTCATCCGCAGAGGGATGAGCAGAGGAGGGCGGTGGATGAGGTGTTGCAGAAGATTGGTGCGGGGGACAAGCATACGCTAACGGTTTGGAATAAGGCGGATCGCTTGGAGAACTGGTCGGGGTTGGAGCGAGAGGCGGAGGGGGTACCAAACGGGGTGGTGATTTCTGCAGAGACGGGGCAAGGGATGCCTGCTTTCTTTGCGGAGCTGACGACGATGTTAACGGCTTGGAGTATGCAGGTGCATTTGCGAGTGCCGCAAAGCGAGGGGGCGCTCTTGGCTTTGCTGGAAAGGTCGGGTCGGATTTTGGAAAAGAGGTATGAGGGCAATGAGGTTGAGTTGCGGGCCCATATTCCTCCGTTCTTGAGGGGGAAGGTGGCACCGTTTATCGTAGAGGGGCATGGCACGGATTCGGGAATTACCATCGGAGGAGAGACCGCGGGAGCGGTTGATGAGTCAAGGTCCTGAGGCCTTAGGCGGGGCGGAGCTTTTAGCGATCCTTTTGCGGACGGGTTTGCCAGGTAAATCGGCGGTGGAGCTGGCGGCAGATATTTTGGCTTCGCGTGAAGGGTTGGGCGGGTTGGCGCGGATTACACCGCAGAAGTTAAAAAAAGAGTTTAAGGGATTGGGTTTAGCGAAGTCGTGTCAGGTGGCGGCGGCGATCGAATTGGGCAGAAGAGTCGGAGAAGCGGAGATTGCTGGCGGATTGATGGATACGCCAAGCAAGGTGGAAGCTTTGATGGGGCCAGAGTTGCGAAGGAAGGATCGGGAAGAGGTGTGGGTGCTATTACTCAATACAAAGCTGAGGCTTTTACGTAAAGCCCAGGTGAGTCGGGGGTCGGTCAATGAAACGGCGGTCCAGCCGCAGGAGATTTTGAGGGAGGCGTTGGGGTCGGAGGCGGTTTACGCGCTGGTGGTGGTGCATAATCATCCTTCAGGGGACCCTGCGCCGAGTCCGGCGGATCTAGATTTTACAAGGAGATTGCGGGACGGGGCGAAGACGGTTGGGGTGGTGTTGCAGGATCATGTGATTATCGGCGTCGCCCGGGAAGGTCGAGCAGGGTACTATAGTTTTAAGGAGGCAGGATATTTGTGAACGAAAGTAAAATTCATTCGACGGCGATGGTAGAGAAGGGGGCGAAGCTGGGGGAGGGTTGTGTAGTGGGGCCTGGGGCGATTGTAGGTGGGGAGGTGGAGCTAGGGGCAGGATGTGTGGTGGGGCCGAGGGCGGTTCTGGAGGGGAGGATAAAGATGGGAGCAAAGAATAAGATTGGTGTGGGTGCGGTGATTGGAGGGGAACCGCAGGATGCGGCTTATGCGGGAGCGAAGAGCGGGGTCGAGGTGGGAGAGGGAAATGTTTTCCGAGAGTATGTGACGGTGCATCGGGGGACGAAGGAAGGGAGTAGCACGGTGATTGGGAGTGGCTGTTTTTTGATGGTGGGCGCGCATGTGGCGCATAATTGTCGGTTGGGGGATGGGGTGACCTTGGTCAATGGGGTGATGTTGGCGGGGTATGTGGAGGTGGAGGAGAAGGCATTTTTAGGTGGGGCGGTGGTGGTCCATCAGTTTGTCAGAATTGGAAAATTGTCGATGGTCCGAGGTCAGAGTCGAGTGGGCATGGATCTGCCGCCGTACTGTATGGCGGTGGCGACAAATGCGGTTTGTGGGCTGAATCTAGTGGGGATTCGAAGGGCGGGAGTGGGGGTGGAGGAGAGAAAAGCGTTGGAAAGAGTGTACGAGGAGTTTTTTTTCGGAGGGAAGAACAGGACTCAGGCGTTGGAGCTGATTCGAGCAGGAAAAGATGCGCAAACGAAAGAAGTGAAGGAGTTTTGTGATTTCATTGAAAAGACCAAGAGGGGAATCTGCCACGGCCTGCGGGCAGGGGATCTGCGGGAAGAGGAGAATTAGAAACGGGACTGAATGCCGACTTCGAGGGCGAAGTTGTAGCTAGTTGCGAAATCGTAGTTTCCGATTCGTGGGGTGAAGACACCGAGAAGTTTAAAGGCTCCATAGAAATCAACCCCGGGCGCTACTGTGTAGTTAGCGCCTAGCTGCCCATTAAACCCAAATTGGAATGCACTACGGCAGTAGTTGCCTTGAACGCCATTAGGACCAAAGTAGTAGTTATTCACGTCGAGTTGTTGCCAGATAGCACCGATGCCACCACCGATAAATGGCTTAAAGGCGGTGGCTCCTGGCCAACGGAGAATGCCATCCAGCTGGATCGGAACTTGAACGAGTTCACCATCACAAGAATTGTGGTAGGAGACTCCATTACTAAAAGTGACGTTGTACTGGTTAATTGGATTGTAGATGATGCCGGTTTGGAGGCTGACACCGAGCCAGTCGTAAATATTGTAGCCGAACTCTGTATCGAATCGGAAACCTGGCTGGAAGGTAAAGTTCTCTGATGAAACAGTAGCGCCAGCCAAAGCTCCGCTCGTGTATGTGTAAGGATAGGCCTGCATATTGTTTCCGTTATAGACGCGGCGAGCAGTCAGTTGACCTTGGATCGAGCCACCGATGGCGGCGTTCATGAAGAAATCGTCGTAGGTGCCAAGGTCGATACTGTTTGCGATGGAGGAAACTGGGGCGGCGCGCCCTGAAACGGTTTGGAGCGGAGGAGGAGAGCCTTGGGCGGGTGCACCAGACAGAGGATCGACGGGGCCCGAACCACCCATGGGATCGGCTGAAGAGCTGACTGAACCTCCCATGGGATCAGAAGGGGCAGTGCCACCCATGGGGTCGCCTGCGGCAGTTGGAGTGGAGGCTAAAGGGTTGGGTGAAGGAGGAACTGTGGCGGGAACGGAGGATGGAGAGCCGTCTATCCCGATGGGCGCAACGGAGAGTCTTTCGGGAGAGCTCTTTTTATCGTTGCTAGGATTGGAGTAGACGGAGAGTTGGGGTGGACCACCGAAGGCGGCGCCATCATCGCGAAAATTGAGAGCCGAGATAGGGACGATTCTTTTCGTGCCATCGGGATATATTTTTAAGATTTGTGCTTGGTCGGTGCTGAGGGAATCAGGAGAATTTGCACTTGTTGCTGGCGATGCTTGAGAGGGGGGAACCGCTGTGGCAGGTGGGAGAGTTAAGCGCTGCGCTTGGGCGGAAAATGTGAAGAGAAGAGCAGTAGGAATTGCCGTGAGAAGACAGAAGCGGAGTCGGATGCCAAATGGGTAAAACATGGGGGCGAGGCAGAGTCTCTACACAATATGTAGGGCCCGCAAACAAAACACCCCTACTTGTAGTGAAGTTATTCACATAGTTGTTTGTAGGGTCAGAGCCCAGAACAGAGGTAGGGACGGACCTAGGGACGGGGGGTAGGGTCAGACCCCAGCTAGAAGCGCTAGACGAGACCGAGTTCGGCGGTGTGGTTGAGGGGGGGGTACTCGGTCCGAAGCGGTTGAAGTTAGTATTAGGGGTGGATAGGCATTTGTAGCCGAGATTGAGGCTTGGGATGGTCGTCTGGTTTATGCCGAGAGTGGCTTGCTAAGCAAAGGTCCAGTTGGTGGTCGAATACGGGCAAGCCCGATAGAAGAGAGGAGAGCCGAAAAATAGCCCCCCAATCAGGGGGGGCTATTTCTAAAAAGAGGCACGTATTTTTTCAGAAGCGATACGCTAGACCGATTTCGGCAGTATGATTAAAACTGGCTTGGTAGTGTCCTTCGCCTTGAAAATTAGGATTCGGTGTAGACAAGAGTTTGTAGGCAATATCAAGATCTAATCCCAGCATTACATTATAGGTAAATCCAGCGGTTACCTCCCAAACAAAGTTCCATTGGTAACTTGTATACGCGCCTTCTGGGGCACTCGATGCTTGGAGAATATCCCAGGCGCCTCCTATGCCTCCGCCCATATAGCCGCGAATGGGTCCTTCGGATGGATAGGTAAAGGTTACATTTGCTAGAACTGGAACCTGATAAAAACCACCGTTACCTAAATTGTCAGCCCCGTTATATATCATTGTCCCATCATTGCTGATCGAATGGATTTGATTATAGATAAATGAGGTTTCTAGTCCCGCGCGAAACCAGTTGGTTACGTTATATCCAGGCTCCAAATCGAATCGAATACCCGGCTGGAAAACAAATTTATTGTAACCGCCACCCCCACTCCTTCCGCTTAAAGGCTGTTGGAATGAAGCCCCTACTGCGCTTCGCATTACAAAGCCTTCTTCGGGTCCGTAAGATTCAGTATCGGACATCGGGGCAGGAGTAGCTTCGATGCTTTTAGTTGATTCTGGTGCCACCACCGATGAGGAGGTTTGTAATCTTGAAGAAACAGGTTCGCTGGCGGGTTGAGCTGAAGGAGTTTGCCCAAT
>CANESK010000036.1 GCA_947441075.1 Verrucomicrobia subdivision 6 bacterium | reverse complement strand
CCTACGGATTTAGTGGACCGACGACGGTGGCGATTCGCGAAAAAGTAGGGCAAGGACTGGCTTTGGCGGCCTTAGGAGGATTTCGTGGTCTGGCGGCAAATGCACTGATGTTGCAGGCTCACGGGGCGTGGGAAGAGCAGCAGTGGGTTCGAGTGAGAAGTGCATTGGAGTTGGCGACGATGTTGCAACCTCGGGTTGCGGTTTTCTGGGATACGGCCTCTTGGCATTTGGCATGGAATGCGGCGGTGGCGGCGGAGAGGTACAGTGGGGAAAGCAGTGAGACAAAACGGAAAATGGAAGCCCGGCGGTGGGTGGAGGCGGGGCGAGATCTTTTAGAGAGGGGAACGAAGGCGGTTCCAGAGAAGGCACTTCTTTTTCAGCGATTGGGGGATCTTTATTGGCAACGGTTAGGAGATTATCAGGAGGCGGCTAGGTGCTACCGCGAAGCGTTAAGCAAAGGGGATGCGCCTCCTTATTTGGAGCGGTTCGTTGGCTACGCCTTAGAGAAAGCGGGGGACAAGCAAGGGGCGCTAGATTATTTTAAAAACTTACGGCGAGAGATGGGCGATGCACCTAGCCAAGCCCGTAGACCTGAAGTGGTGGAACGCGAGATTACGCGATTGGAGAAAGAGGCGGCGGAGAAAAGGGTGAGGAAGATGAAATGAAGTACGGAATATTTGGCGATGTTCATGGGAATTTGGAAGCTTTGGAGGCGGTGCTAGCGGATATGGAGGATCAGCAGGTAACCCACCCTCTCTGTATTGGGGATTTGGTTGGCTATAATGCAAACCCTGCGGAGTGTGTGGAAGTGGTGCGAGCTTTGGGTTGTCCAGTGGTGAAGGGGAATCATGACGAGTTGGTGACTCACTCCCAAAGTCCAGAGACTTTTTCGAAGGATGCGCAGGAGGCATTGAGTTTTTCGCGAAGCAAGCTCAGCCCTGCCCAGTTGAATTATTTGCGACGACTGCCTTTGTTACATGGGGAAACAGCGTTGACCTTGGCCCATGCCACTTTGGACGGCCCAGAAAATTGGGCCTATGTCTCGACTCGACTTGAGGCACAAACGAGTTTTTTCTACCAAAAAACTAATCTTTGTTTTATCGGACATACCCATCGGCCTGCAGTTTTCTTGAAAGAAAAAGAGGTGCGGCCAGTTGAATTTCGCAGAGTCGATGTGCACCCCGAGCGGTTGAAGGTGGCCCGTAAGTTTCTTTTTAATGTGGGGTCGGTGGGGCAACCCCGAGATGGAGATTGGCGGGCGGCTTACGTGACATACGACTCCCAGGAGCAGATCGTCGACCTGCGAAGGGTGGATTACGATGTGGAAAAAGCCGCCTCAAAAGTTATCAAGGCCGGCCTGCCAGTCGCCTTGGCTAAGAGGTTGTCTAGAGGTGATTAAATAATATAAAGCAATAACCATCAGCAAGATGCAGATACGCAAATTTTCTGTGACTTGACAAATAGATTTTTCCGTCTATAAAGAAATCTATGAATATTAAGTCACGCAAAAATCTTCGTTGGAGTGCAGAGCGGGTGCTTACCGAAATTCGCCAGTGGAAAGAAAAAGGTGAAGCCCTCTATGCCAATCACGTTCGTTTGAACTATCAAGAGCTTTTGGCCGCATCGATCCGTTACTACGGAAGTTGGCAGAAAGCGGTGGAGGCAGCGGGCATTTCCTATGAAGCGGTTCGCAAGTATCGGAAGTGGTCGAAAGAGGTGATCGTAGAAGAGATCCGGAACTTAGCCGCACTTGGCTTTGATCTTTCCTTCCGTTCGATGGCCCTGAGCCAACACAACTCGATGGTTTACGCGGCGATCCGGCCTAAATATTTCGGTGATTGGCGAGCGGCTTTGGAAGCAGCGGGTTTGGCTTCGGAAGAAATTTACCGGTATCGCAGTTGGGATATGGAAGGGATTCTCGAGGAAATCCGCAGATTGCAAACCGAAGGGGCAGATCTTAGCTCCAAGTCGATGGATGAATCGTCCAACAAGCTTATCGCGACGGCTCGGCGCCGTTTCGGCAACTGGGGGCGGGCGTTGGAAAGTGCAGGAATCAATTATGATGATATCCGCCGTCGCAAGCGTTGGACGAAGGCCTCGGTCGCCGAAGGCATCTTGGAGTTGAAGGCTCAAGGAGTGAAGCTCATCACCCCTGAGGTGAAGAAAGCTAATCCTTCTCTCTTTGCCGCGGCCTGCAAAAAGCACTTCTACGGCACTTGGAAGAAAGCTCTGAAAGCGGCTCTCCGGTTGGACACGAGCCGGAAGGGTTCTGCGAACCTGATAGCTCAAGCACCGGTCGAAACTGCTGTGGCGACAGAAACTTCTCTAGTGAGCGAAAATGCCGTGGTGCCACAGACGGTTTTCGCCTCGAACTAAGAAAAGTTTTCTCCTGAGTGTCGCGGTTGGCCGTACGGCCAACTTGCCTTACCTCTTGCCGTGGGGTTAGGCCCGCCCGCATATTGCCTAACGTATGAATTGCTTTACGCGAGTTCTCCTCTGCCTTTTCGGGTTGGCCTGCTCGGCAGGCTGGGCACAAGTTGACGTTAGGCTGGAGACGGCCAAGACGGCCTATTTGCAATTTTCTCCTATTCCATTCACGGTTCGCTTGAAGAATCAGGGAGCAACGGAACTTCGCTTGACCGAGGCGAAGGGGCAATCTTGGTTGGAGATGATTGTGCAGTCTCGTGATGGAATGTTGATTCCGCCTGAGCGCCCGCTGAGTCCTCCCGATAAGATTTTGAAGCCGGGAGAGTCCACGGCTATTTCGGTTGATTTGGCCCCTTATTATTTGGTTCGCGATACGGGGGGATATCGAGCGAGAGCCTCGGTCAACCTCCCCTCGGGGGAGAAATTGCTGACCCAGTCTCTTGATTTTCTTATCGGCAAAGGAGAGGTGATCTGGTCGGTGCCGCGAGGAGATGGTAAGGAACGGAGAATTTATTCGCTGCTTAAATTTTATGAGGACCCGAACGTGGGGCTCTACCTGAAGGTGGAGGTTCCCGAGCAGAATCTGGTTTACCCCGTGCGACGATTGGGACCGTACCTTCCCTTGGGTAAACCCAAAGCAGAATTTGATTCGGAAAATCATCTGCATCTTCTTTACGCCACGGCGGCAGGAGTTCATCGAATCACGGTGGTTAATGCCGACGGAAATTTATTGAGGGAGGAGTCGAGACAGCAGGGAGTGGATACACCTGATTTAAAAAGGAACGAAGCGGGCGAAGTTCATACTCAGGGGGGAACGGTGATGCTTCCTTCCAGTCTTCGCGAAAGGCTCTCCACCTTGCAGTCGAGAATTGGGGCTAAGGCGCCCCCAAAAGCGGAGGGGGATACTCCCTAAAGAAGTTTGGCTGGGGTCTTCGGGCGCACGGGTTTGAGTAGGCGGAGGCCTGAGGGACCAAAAAGGGCAGGATCGAGAGGGGGGGCGAGGAAGACGCGATCCCAGGTTCTTTCAAAGAAGTGGGCGGCATCAGGAAAGTTGAGGCAGATATCTCGAGCGCGTGCATAAAACTCCCGTGGACGGCGATGAGCGGCCGAGCGGGAAAGGGCGAACTGGCTTCCTCCCACGTAGCGGACGACCCCGGGGGCAGGTTCTTGCCAAAGAGCTTGAAAAAAACTTTCGAGATCCAGTTCTCGCCGGGTGGGATTCTTGGTCCAGTTTACGAACGACGGATAGCCCCGAGCGTTATCCGTCTCCCAAAGAAATCCTAGCCACCAGAAATCGGGGGTGGGTTCGTCGGCACGAGCGAGTTGGCGGATGACCCGATGAAGATCAGGGGCATGATCAAAAGGCCGTCCTTGGGCGAAGACGGTCAGGTCGGCCAGATCATGGTAGCGTTCGAACAGATGGTGTAACCAGACGTAGTCGTCTCGGCTGATGTTGGGCAATGGTAAGGCCCCAGGCCAAAGAGGATCGGGAGGTACTGTTTTGTCATAGACGGTCACGGGAACGCCGTGGGGCAGATTGCGGGTCCAAGCGAGATCTTCCCGAAATCGGCAGACCACGACCTCCAGGATGGAGTCGCCGAGCACCGACTACGCGCCGCCGGTCAAATCTTGGATGATGGTGATGAGTGGAAGAAAGAGGGCGACGACGATCGTGCCGACGACGAGGGCGAGGAGAACGATCATGACGGGTTCAAGGAGGGAGGTGAGACCGGAGACTGCGTTATCCACCTCCTCTTCGAAAACGTCGGCAACTTTGGTTAACATGTCGGGCAGCTGTCCTGTTTCCTCGCCGACTTGGACCATGGAGACGACCATTGGAGGGAAAATACCGCTCGCTTCCATGGGGGTAACCATCGATTCCCCCTCCTTGACGTTGTCGTGAATACTTTCGACCGCTTTACTCACGCGCAGATTGCCTGCGGTATCGCGGGTAATGTTGAGGGCCTGAAGAATGGGAACTCCGGAAGAAACCAAGGTGCCGAGGGTCCGGCTGAAGCGTGCGACGGAGGTTTTGGTTAACATGTCGCCAAAGAGGGGAATTTTGAGTTTATAATTATCCACGGCTGCGGCTACCCCAGGCATTTTCATGGCAAAGCGTGCGGCGAAGACCGCAACGATAATAACCCCGGCGATGAGGAGAAAATTTCCCTGAATGAATCGGCTGAGATCCATGATCATTTGGGTAATGAAGGGCAGGGGTCTGCCTCCGAGCATGTCTTTGAAGATGGCTTCAAATTTGGGTACGATAAAAAGCATAAGAAAAGTGACGATGCCGACGGCGATGGTTAAGACCACTAGGGGATAGACCATGGCGGAGGTGACCTTGCCTTTGATCCGCTGACTTTTTTCGGCGAACTCAGCCAAACGGGTCAGGACGATTTCGAGAACACCACCTAGCTCGCCGGCCTTGACCATGTTGACGTATAGTTTGTTGAAGGCCTTGGGGTGCTGGGAGAGAGCTTCGGAGAAAGTTGTGCCTCCCTCGACCGACTCGGACAAGCCCAGCATGATCTTTTTAAGGTTGGCATCTTTTTCCTGTTTTCCCAAAGTGCGTAGACTGCGGAGGAGAGGTAGACCCGCGCTAATCAGGGTAGAAAGCTGGCGGGTGAAAACGGTTAGGGTTTTGCCAGGAACTTTGCCTGTGCCTCCACCGCCCCCTAAAGAAAACTTAAAGGAAAAGCCCTTGCTGGTTGCTTTGCCTGCAGCGGCAGCGGTGGTTTCGGAAATATTGGTGGGGAACTGTCCCTTTTTCTTGATGGCGGCGGCAGCATCTGCAGCACTGTTAGCTTCAAGAGTTCCCTGGTGGGTTTTTCCTTGGGCATCGACCGCAGAGTAGGCGAAGAGGGGCATAGCGATTAGGTGTACTTGAGTACTTCCTCGATGCTGGTGTGGCCTTCGAGAAGATTGCGGATGCCGTCTTGGCGTAGGGTGGTCATGCCGAGTTCAATTCCTTTTTGGCGAATAACAACTGAAGGTGCACGCTCGTTGATCAACTGTCGAATGGGTTCTCGGATGTCGAGGAGCTCATAAATACCCACACGACCTTTGTAGCCTGTGCCGTTACAGATCTCGCAACCTTTACCGAAGTAGAATGGGCGGTCTCCGACCTCGGAGGCGGTCATACCTAGCTGGGCGAGGACATCCTCTTTAGGGGGAAAGGGAGTGCGGCACTCTTTGCACACTCGGCGCAGAAGACGCTGGGCAAGAATACCCTCCATGGTGGCGGACATTAGGAAGGGTTCGACTCCCATATCCAGAAGGCGGGTGACCGCCCCAGCGGCATCGTTGGTGTGCAGACTGGTCATGACCAAGTGGCCCGTCAGGCTGGCCTGAATGGCGATCTGGGCGGTCTCCAAATCGCGGGTTTCTCCGACTAGAATTTTATCAGGATCTTGCCGCAAGAAGGCACGCAAGGCGCGGGCAAAGGTCAGGCCGATGGCTTCGTTGGCGGGAACTTGGATGATGCCTTCCAATTCGTATTCGACTGGATCCTCGACCGTGAGAATTTTGGTGTCGATGGTATTGATCCGTCCGAGGCAGGAGTAGAGGGTGGTGGTTTTGCCCGAACCGGTGGGACCCGTCACGATAAAGATGCCGTTGGGTTTTTCCACGGTCTCGCAGATGTAATCGAAAATGTGTTTTGGAATGCCTAACTTCTCCAGATCTAGATTGACCACCGTACGATCGAGAATACGGAGCACGACGCTCTCTCCATACTGGGTGGGCAGAGTGGAGACTCGCAAATCGACTTGGCGACCTGCGAGGATTGTTTGGATTCGGCCGTCCTGAGGTACGCGGCGCTCGGCGATGTTTAAGTTAGCCATGACTTTAATTCTGGAGGTGAGGGGAATCGCTAGGCGCCGTGGGGGCGGGGCCATCTCGTAGAGAGCCCCGTCAACCCGATAACGAATTTTAAATTCTTTTTCGAAAGGTTCGAAATGGATGTCACTCGCCTTGGCGTGAATCGCTCGAGCGATGATCGTGTTGACATATTTGATGATTGGAGCGCTACCTGCTTCGCTGAGGTCGACTCCCTCAGCGGTCAGGGCGCTATCGGGAGCATTTTCCAATTCGGTGAGCAGTTCATCGATATTGACCTCGGCCGAGCCGTAGTGTTTGTCGAGGAGAGGTTGAATTTGATCAGGTGGGGCGACGACTTGGGCGATTTCCATGCCCGTGGCGAAACGCAGATCTTCCAAGGCTTGGGTGGCGAGCGGATCGGCCAAGGCCACGGTCAAAGTGGTAGCGTCGCCCGCTACAGGCAGAGCCCCTAAATTGCGGGCGGTGTGCGGCGGGATTCGGGCGAGTAGTTCGGGACTGAGGTCGAGTCCAGTAAGATCCGCAATCAGGGGTAGGCCCAGGCTATCGGAAATCTTTTCGAGGATCTGAGGAAGTTGGATAATGCCGAAATTGGCCAGAATTGCTTCGACCGGCTTACCCGTTCGATTTTGCTCTTCGGAAATTTCTCGTGCCTGTTCGGTGGAGAGAATCGTCTGCTCTTCAAGGAAGGGGAGGAGGAAGCGGGCGTCCATGGATTAATCCTTATCCGACATCGTGGCGGAAATCACCTCTTCTGGGGTAGTCATGCCCGAGACCACCTTGCGAATTCCGTCCTCACGTAAGGTACGCATACCCAAATCACGGGCTCGCTGGCGAATCTTGGAAACGGGAACACCTTCATTGATCAAGTGGCGCATCTCGTCATCCACCACAAAAATCTCGAAAATGCCTGCCCGTCCTCGGTAGCCAGTGCCGCGACAGCGATCGCACCCGTGGCCTTTGGCGAAACGGGCTTCGGCGAGATTGGAGGTGCTAAGGTTGAGGGCGCGCAACTCCACATCCGTGGGGGTGTAGGGCTGTTTGCAATCGGGGCAGATTTTGCGGATGAGGCGTTGGGCGAGGACCGCGCGAATGGAAGAGGAGACGAGAAAAGGTTTTACCCCCATATCGACCAAGCGGGTGATGGCGCTGGGGGCATCGTTGGTGTGCAGGCTGGAAAAGACCAAATGTCCCGTGAGGGATGCATTGATGGCGATGGAGGCGGTTTCCACGTCTCGAATTTCTCCCACCATGATGATGTTGGGGGCTTGGCGGAGCATGGCGCGGAGCGCGGCGGCAAAGGTCATGCCAATGTCGGTGTTGACCGCGACCTGATTGACGCCTGCCAACTGATACTCGACGGGGTCTTCCACCGTGATTAATTTTCGATCTGGTTTATTGATCATGTTCAAGCAGGCGTAGAGGGTGGTCGATTTGCCCGATCCGGTGGGCCCTGTGACCAAAAAGATTCCGTCGGCGTAGTTAATCACGCGTTCGAGAATGAGTTGATCGTCAGCAAAGAAACCCAGTTCCGGCAGGCCCAGCATCAGATTCTTCTTGTCCAGAATTCGCATGACGACCGATTCCCCGTGAATGGTGGGGACGGTGGAGACGCGAAGATCGAGAGTGGGTCCATCCACCGTGGCCAAAGTAATACGACCGTCCAAGGGAAGGCGCTTTTCAGCGATACTGATATTCGACATGATTTTGATTCGACTGATGATGCTCGATTGAAGGCGTTTGGGCGGATCCCGCATCTCCTGCATATTTCCGTCGATGCGATAGCGCAGGCGCAGTCTTTTTTCGAGCGGTTCGATATGGATGTCACTCGCCCTGAGACGGTGCGCTTCCAAAATCAGTCCATAGACCATGCGGATGATGGGAGCATCCCCTTCGGCTGTTTCCTCGTTTTCTTCGCCCCCTGCGGTTTTTAGCTCCAGCTCACTGCCATCCATGTTGGCCATCAAGGTTTGCAAGGATTCATCGTTCTTGCCGAAGAACTTAACAATCGCTTCGTCGATTCTGGCGAGGGGCACCACCACCGGTTCGAGATCGGTCTTCAGGAGGTAGCGCAGGGCGTCGAGTGTCTCGAAATCGAGAGGATCAGAAATGGCGATGCGCAAGCCTGCGGGCAGACGGCGGACGGGAAGAGCATGATAGCGACGACTGTCGCTGGGCTGAATCGTGCTGAGAATATCTTCATCGACATGCTCGATCAGGGCCTCGAATTCCATTCCGCAATCCTTGGCCACGATTTCCAAAATCTGATCTTGGGTGAGCAAGCCTCGTTTGCTGATGCTCTCGAGAGTGGAAAGACCGTTGGCCGCCGCTTCCTGCTGACAGGCGACCATGTCCTCCAGGGAGACCGACCCGGAGTTCTGGAGGAGTTCGAGGACGTAGGCTTCGTTGGAGATCATGGCCGTGAAGAAAGATCGCCCAAGGAGGGAAGAAGGGCAACCGTCTAAGCGGAAAGTTTCGCCTTTAAAATTTCGTCTACTTGAAGGGGATTGGCTTTGCCCTGACTTTTTTTCATAACAAAACCTTTGAGCGCGTTGATCGCGTTGGTCTTGCCCGCTCGGTAGTCCTCGACGCTTCGCGGATTGGCAGCGATGGCTTCGTCGCAGTACGTGCCTAGAGCGGAGACATCGGAAATCTGGGCTAGGCCGAGGCGTTTAACGATTTCGCGGGGCGAGGCGGGATTGGCCATGAGTTCGGCGAAGACTTTTTTTGCTTGGGCGCTGTTGATCGTGCCGTCGGCCACGAGATCGGCGAGCTCGCCAAAAAACTCGGGGAGGATGGGGGTGGTGGCGGGATCAGGCTGAGTGGAGAGGAAGTCGTTCAGGATCCAGTTGGCGACGGTGGCTTTGCTTTTGGCCTGAGCGGCCGCTTTCTCAAAGTAGGCACAAAGGACGCGGTCCGCCCCAAGGACGCTGGCTTGATAGGCGGTGACCCCAAAGGCTTGGATGAGGCGCGATTGCAGAACGGTGGGAAGCTCAGGAAGGCGGGTCCGAGCCGCCTCGAGCAGACCTTGATCGGTGCGTACGGGAAGGAGATCGGGATCGGGGAAGTAGCGGTAGTCGTGGGCTTTTTCTTTGGTCCGCATGGTGAAAGTGGCGCCAGCTTGATCATCCCAGCGGCGGGTTTCGTGGGCGATGGCCTCGCCTTTTTCGCAGGCGGCGATCTGTCGAGCGATCTCGTAGGTTAAAGCACGGCGGACACCGCTGGTGGAGTTGAGATTCTTGAGCTCCACTTTGGTGCCAAACTCTTTTTGGCCGATGGGCCGTATGGAAACGTTCACGTCGCAGCGCATTTGGCCTTTTTCCATATCCGCATGGCTGACGTGGCCTGCGAGGAGAACTTGGCGGAGGGAACCGAGGAAGGAGAAGGCTTCGCCTGGGGTACGGAGGTCCGCTTCCGAAACGATCTCCATCAGAGGAGTGCCAGCCCGGTTAAAATCGATTCCGCTGCGATCTTCAAAGTGGAAAGATTTGGCGACATCTTCTTCGAGATGGATGCGGGTGAGGCGAATCGAGCGGCCTGCTTTGGCTTCGGCGGTGTCTTGGATTTCCTTGGGAAAAAGGAAGGGATCGAGGGGGACTAGACCGCCGGCGCAGAGGGGATCGTCGTACTGACTGATCTGATAATTCTTGGGCATATCGGGGTAGAAATAGTTTTTTCGATCAAACCGCGCCACGGGAGCGAGGTTGCAACCGAGCATTAGCCCCGTGAGAAGAGTGAGACGAATCGCCTCTTCGTTGGGAACGGGAAGACTGCCTGGCAGGCCGAGGCAAACGGGACAGACGTGACTAGTGGGGGCATCCCCGTAGTGGTTGGTACATCCGCAAAACATTTTGGTTTGGGTAAGAAGTTGCACATGCACTTCCAGTCCGATGACCGCTTCCCATTTGGCGGGGGTACTCATGAGGGGGGTAACCTTTGAAAGAAGTCGTGGGCTTGTTCGAAGGCGTGGGCGCCGCGGAGGATAGTTTCTTCTCCGAAACGGGGACCGATCAACTGCAGTCCGATGGGCAGATTTGATTTTGTGAAACCGCAGGGGAGGGAGATGGCCCCATTGCCTGCGAGATTGGTCGAGATGGTGAAAACGTCAGCGAGGTACATTTTGAGAGGGTCTTGGGTGCGTTCGCCAAGGGGGAAGGCGGGCTCGGGGCTGGTGGGGGTGAGGAGAAGATCGCACTGGGTGAAGGCCTTTTCAAAATCTTGGCGGAGGAGGGCGCGAACTTTTTGGGCCTGGCGATAGTAGGCGTCGGCATAGCCTTGGCTGAGGACAAAGGTGCCGAGAATGATGCGGCGTTTGACTTCTGCTCCAAATCCTTCCGAGCGGGTGCGATGATAGAGGTCGAGAACATCGCGGGCATCGGTGGCGCGTCGGCCGTAGCGGACTCCGTCGAAGCGGGCGAGATTGGCGGAAGCCTCGGCCGTAGCGAGGATGTAGTAGACGGCGATGGCAGTTGGAGTGTGGGGAAGGGAGACGTCGACGAGAGTCGCACCGTTTTTCTTGAACCAATCGGCGGCGGAACGGATAGCGGATTCCGTTTCTGAATCCATTCCTGGGAGAAAATATTCTTTGGGCAGTCCGACGCGCAGGCCTTGGACTGAGCCATTTTTTTGGGTGAGAAACTTTTCGGGGGGTCGGAGATCGGTGGTGTTATCGCGAGGGTCGTGGCCAGCGAGGACGGAGAGAAGGAGAGCGGAATCCTCGACTGTACGGGTGAGAGGGCCGATCTGATCGAGAGAAGAGGCGAAGGCGACGAGGCCGTAGCGGGAGACGCGGCCGTAGGTGGGTTTGAGTCCGACACAACCGCAGAGGGCGGCGGGTTGGCGGATGGAGCCGCCTGTGTCGGAACCGAGGGCAGCGAGGGCGATCCGTCCGGCGACGGCGGCGGCAGAACCTCCTGAAGAGCCACCTGGGATGCGAGTGGGATCCCAGGGATTGCGGGTCAAGCCGAGGGCGGAGTTTTCCGTGGAGGAGCCCATGGCAAATTCGTCCATATTGGTACGACCGAGTAGAATGGAGCCCGCTTGGCGGAGGAGGGAGACGGCAGTGGCATCGTAGGGGGCTTTGTATCCCTCGAGAATTTTGGAAGCGCAGGTGCAGGGATCGCCGAGGGCATTGAGATTATCTTTGAGGGCGATGGGGATGCCGCCGAGGGGAAGAGAGAGATCGGCTTTTTCGGCGGCGGCGAGGGCGCTCTCGCGATGGAGATAGGTGTAGGCGTGGAGAGTTTTTTCGCGGGCATCGATCTGGGTGAAGAGATCTTTGAGAATATCGCGCGGATGAATCTCCTTGGAGAGTAGGCGACGCCGGAGCGTGGCGATGGTTTCGTAGGCTAGGCTCATTCGAGAATTCTGGGGACGAGGATGAGGTCGTTAGCTTGGGCGGGAGCGTTGGAGAGGGCGGCTTCGATGGAGAGACTGGGGGTGGGGATGTCCTGGCGGAGGGCGGGTTGGGCGGGGGGGGTGACCTCGGGAACAGCGCCCGTGGCGATTTGGCTGAGGGTTTCCATATGGCCGAGGATTTGACTGAGTTGAGCGGAGAACTTTGCCGTTTCGTCGGGGGTGAGGGTGAGGCGGGCCAGAGAGGCGACATCAGAAATATTGATTTGGGGCGCCGACATATGCTCGAAAGAGTAGGAAGAAAGAAAGCAATTCGGAAGAAAGAAAGAGGGGGGTAGGAGTGTGCGAAGGTCAGAATGTTAGAATGTGCGAACCCCGCGGTCGCGGGACGCCGACGCGGGGTGGGATCAAAAATGTAAAATTCAAATACGTGGTGGCACGGCCACCGCCCCCTCCTCCACTGCAATCCTTACCTGTAAACCTCATGCGTTCCGATTTCGAACGTTGTGATCTTCTCCCCCAACAGAAGAAACAGAACACGCAAATCTTTTTCAATCACCACCGAGTAGACAGGCTCGCCAGCTCTTGCAGAGAGAATCCGGATCTTATGGGTGCCTAAGGAGGGCTCGAATGGGTCGAGTTGAAACTTTTTCCACGCTTGGCGAACGGAATCCTTCTGCGATGGACTAAGGGCGTAAAACTTTTTCCAGAACAAATCAGTGGCAAGAAAGACCCGCTTCAACTGGGTGGCGTCTTCTGCAGGGCTTCCTCCATCAGGAGCGTCCGGCCCTCACGCACCTGTTGCAGACCTAAAAAAAAGTCTTTTGGAATCTGATCTTCGATTTGCCCTAAGAGCCATTCCGCCACCTCTCTTTTTTCTTGGACGGGCATCGTCGCAAGGGCTTTTTCCATCTCCGTCACGCTCATGGATATAAACTATCTTCCCCTCCACTTCCGTCAACATCCACCCCCTGCGTAGAAAGTTGTATTCTCAACCCCTCAACTTCCAGCTTAGGTAAGGGCGACATCTCCGAGGTCGCCTGCGTACAGAGTTGTATTCTCAGCGCCTCAGCTAGGCGTGCTAAGGACAGCCCGCTCCCGCACTTGCGGGACGCAGACGCGTCCTGGTGTGTGTGCGTTGAGCAGTGTTTTAGTCGCCTGCGATGACACGGGTTCCGACGGGGCGACCTTGGGCGGCGGCCCGAAGATTTCCCTCACGGAAAACATCGAACACCACGATGGGAATTTTATTATCCATGCAGAGTGAGAAAGCGGTGGAATCCATGATTTGTAAGCGGCGGCGTAGGGCGTCCCCGTAAGTGATGGTTTGAAAGCGTTGAGCGCGGGGGTTGTTCTTGGGATCGGAATCGTAGATCCCGTCTACCTTGGTGGCCTTGAGGAGGGCATCGGCTCCGATCTCGCTGGCGCGAAGGGCGGCGGTGGTATCGGTGGAAAAGAAGGGGTGGCCTGTGCCAGCGGCGAAGATGACCACACGACCTTTTTCTAAATGGCGGAGGGCTCGTCGTCGGATAAAGGGTTCGGCCACATTATTCATTTCGATCGCGGTCATGACGCGGGTTTCAACCCCTGCATGCTCGAGGGCGTCTTGCAGGGCGAGGGAGTTAATTACGGTGGCGAGCATGCCCATGTAGTCGGCGGTATTGCGATCCATGCGACCTTCGCCGCTGGCAGGGGCACCCCGCCAGATGTTGCCGCCACCAATGACAATGGCCAGTTGGAGGGAGGGAGAAAGGATATCGCGGATCTGATGAGCGAGGCGGCGAGTGACGACCGTGGAGAGATGATTACCAGATTCGGCTAGCGTCTCGCCTGAAAGTTTGAGGAGGAGGCGGCGGGTATTGTGCTGGTGAGCGGGAGAGTAGTCGTCGTCGAGAGGCCGGGCGCTGTCGCTGGGGCTACGTAGGGGGACGGAAGAAGTAGAGGAGGAGGGTAGGGAAACTTTCGATTTGTTTTTCTTGGTTTTTTTGGAGGGGCGAGGGGAGGGCACGAGGGCTATTGTGGCTCCGAACGGGTGGGGAGCGGAAGATTAATTTTTTGTTAGGGCATGATGGTGATTCCGCGGTGCTAGGGGCCAGGTGTAGGCCTGGCTGTTATAAAACTCGCCGAATTCAAAACAGCCCTTTTGGGTTACAGAAATTGTTAAGCCCAAAAAATATTTTGCTTACTTTTTAAGCACGATTGGCAAACGACAGACGTCCAAAAGGTTAAAACTGTTAATCAATAGTGACTTACGTTTAAAGAAAGTCTTAGTTAAGGAAATGTGACAATCTTATGGCAAGCAAAAATTTCCCCTTGATTTTGAACATAACCTGTTGCATCTTGTCTTTATGAAGGAGACACCAAATATGAAAAAACTAAACCTCTCTCTAGCAATCCTCGCTCTCGCCGCAATGTCGGTGAATGCACAAACCAGCGTCAATAGTGAAATCGTGGGATACCAAGCAATTTCTGTCCCAGTGGGTCTTAGCACCGCTGGATTTCCCCTCTTAAATCCCGACGTATTGAAAGTAGCAACCACGACACTCACTGGTGCTGCTCTAGCTCTCGCAGGTCAGACCAATGTTGGTGCTCTTTTGAGCTCGGTGGAGCCTTATTACATCGAAGTCTATAGTGGTGCTCTTAAAGGTGATCGTTTTGATGTAGATGTCGCCGCGACAATAGCAGCTGCCAATGGCAATGTGGTTTTGAATTCTGCCAGCCTAAATAACACGTTTCTGTTTTCTTCCGTTGGTACAAGCCTTAATGGATCAACAGTTGCTCTTAGGAAGCACGTGACAATTGAACAGGTTCAAGGAATGGCGAGCAGCGCACTAGTAGGTAACAATACAGCGGGAAGCGCAGATCAAATTCAGTTCTATGACAATGCTACCGCGGGATACGCAGCCTATTATCTTAGACTTGATGGTGTTACTTGGAGAAAAGTAGGTACAACCACTACCGCCAACAAGACCCCGATTCCTTCTGGGGTTGGCGTATTTATTTCGAAGAAAACTGGAGCGGCTACACTGACCGCTGTTGGAAATGTCCGGTTAAACGACTTTTCTGTTCCATACCAAGTTGGTCTACAATTAGCAGCTCCTGGCGTACCTATTAATGTTACCCCAGCTTCGCAGGGTGGCACCGTGGCCAATGGCTGGACAGGTAACAATACAGCAGGGAGCGCAGACCAAATTCAGGTCTATAACCCAGATACCAGTGGATATGATTCCTACTATTTGAGGGCCGATGGAGCTACTTGGAGAAAAGTAGGCACAACTACAACGGTGACAACTACAGATGTAGCAACCTCTGGCCAAGCGTTTTTTGTCTCACGAAAAACTGCTGACTCCAGCAATATACTTCTCAACCCAATAACAAACTAAAAAACAAGAAAGTTAAATAAAGAAAATGAAAAACATGCAACACATGAAAAAGACACTACTGACTGGGCTCGTTGCAATAGTTGCAGCGACTTCAAGCTTGAAGGCAGAAACCATCTCGATTTACGATGATAGTTTCATAGTTAGCGGAATGCCCACCCTTGCCGTTGGTGGTATTATCAGTGGCAGGTGGGGTCAATGGAACGCTGGCACCGCAACATTCAATCAGGCAATCGTGAACTCACTGAATGCAGGATACGCCGACTTGAGCGCACCAGAGTTAGCAGTCGCACTTAACCAAACTACGACGGCGACCTATGCATCTGGAGCGCAGATGGCCCTAGCGATATTCGCATCGAATAGTGCGGATTCTCAGGCACTAAGCTGGAGTTTGACTCCTGGTGGTGCAAAACAGGCATCCGTGCTGGCTTACGCCGTATTAACAGATGCGAGCTGGATCGCCCCCGCTTTTGCAAACAACGCAATTGATGTGCCTTTTACTTTCACTGCTAATACTCAAGCTGTCATAGGCTTATTTAGTGGTGGTGCAGCTGGTGGGCTTGGAACCCAGACAATCGTCATGATCCCCGAGCCCTCTTCGGCCTCTCTGTTGGCTCTCGGAATGGCCGGATTGGTTGCGCTTCGCGCTCGTCGTAAAAGTTAAGTCGGTTAGTTAATCTTTCTTGTTGGCAAAGGGCGGATCCTTCGGGATCCGCCCTTTGTTTTGTATCCAGAAGCAGTGCTAGGAATCTCCCTCACGCCCCCAACTACGCTCCTAACCCCCTTCGCGGAGGAGCTTCCTCCTTCGTCCCGCAAGTGCGGGACTTCGGGAAGGACATGTCGAAGGGCTGTTGCCCTACTACGTCCGGCATGCGTGGATTGCTCACGCAAAGTCCGCAACGGGCACAAAGGAAGACAGAGGGGTAAGGGGGTAAAGAAAGTGTGAAAGTTTGAAGGTGGCCCTTCTACCCTAAAAAACTACTCGATTGATTTATGTCGGGAGAAGCCAAGGATGGGCATATGGGGCTGGATCGTATCCTTTTTAAGGCGGGCGCAAAGGTGAGAGTGATTCCTGGCGTAGGTTCGGTTGGGCCGATCCCAGCTAAGAATCTTCTGGCGATATTTCTCAAAGAGGTTCGTGTGGATCCTCGAACATTTGTTTCCCGTGATCTTGGATCGAATCGTGAGGGAGTGATTGAACTTACGCTAGCTGGGCAGTCCACGGTGTTGCCATTCAGTGGGGTGGGTCCAGTGAATCAGAAGTACCTAAGGCGCGTAGCTTATCTGGGACGGAATCCAGGTGGAGTTGGAATTTCTGTTGGGGTGATCGAGTCGGATGAGGAGTCGCGTCGAGCTTTGGATAAGGCCGCTGGGGTGACGGAGGCACTGTCGGGTGCGATTCCTGGGCCTGGAACAGTTTGGGGGCTTTTTCTCGGACCGATCACACCTGCTTTTGGATTGGTGGCGGCGTTGCTAAAGTTTCTGCGGGGTGGGGTGGATGATGATGAGGAGGCCCGTTTCTTTGGGGTGCTGGAGAAAGGGCTTTCGCACGGGGACCGAGTGGTGGTGGAGTTTAAGAGAAAAGGAAAAGAGGTTTTCGCGGTGGAGTTAGAGGTGGAAGATTTGGGAGAACCAACGAATCAGGCGGGGGGATTTAGCGTGCGGATATCCCAACCCGAGCTGGTGCTGGAAGATGTGGAGATCGGAGTGAGGAAAGGTTCGGTAAGAAAGAAGAAGGAGGGTTGGATGAGTCGGCCTGATGCGGGGCTGAGTCCAGTGCGTTCGGGTGATTATTTACGAAGGATGAAGTGGTTGGGATGTGAGGCGGCGAGTGGAGTGGGAAGATTTCGGTATGAGACGAACGTGCCGATGGCAGGGGATATTTTGACATGGGACAAAGCGGAGCTTTTTCAGGCGGTGGCGCCGAAGTTGAAGTCGGACCGGCACGCTTTGCCGCTGACGCTTTCGTTTTCTTTGCACTCGGATCGGCCTGAGCTGGGCGGATTGACTGGGGTGGCTTCGGCGGGGGTGGAGTTGGTGGAAGGGTTGTTGGAGGGGGGAGATGATAAGGAGGGGAGGAAGTTAATGGCGGATGTGGCTCCGTATTTACGCAAGGCGGTACCGTCGGTGAGTGCGTTACTGGCGGAAATTTCGGAGGCGAGGTTTTCGCTTTTTTCGATGGAGGGGGTGCTAGTGCTTTTGCCGAAAGGGATGGCGGCTCGTGCCGAGACGGAAGGCCCGAAGATGTTGCTGGAGTGGGATGAGGGTCTTGGGGTGTGGAAAGGAGGGGTAAAAGCGAAGTTGGAGTGGAGAGGGGTGGGGGTGGGGAGTTTTCGGTTTGGGATCGAAGTACAGGCGATTGGGGGATGAGTTATTTTACTTTGAGAATTTCCATTTGTTTGGGGTCGGTGGTGCCCGCGCCGACGAGGGCGGCGCCTGCGATGTGGGGTACGTTACCGATCTTGGGGATGGGGGGAACGCCGATTCCTGGGTTGGCACGCATTTTTTCGAAGCGTGCGAGGGCAATGGTGTCGAGGGCGACGGGATCGGTAGAGGCGAGGAGAAGGCCTGGGGTGGTGGCGTAGTTGGCGTCGAAATCTTTCCCGCCAGCAAATTGCAGGATCAATCCGTCGGAAATATGGAGGACGGTTTTGGGTTTGAGAAGGGGATCGCTGGTGAGGATTTCGCCGATGGTGGTGTCTTGGTCGGCGTTGGGCTTGAGGAGGCGGCGAGAGTTGTCGACGCTGCCGATGGCGAGGGAGGCACAGCAACCGTAGATACCAAGATCGGGATCGCTCGTCATGCTCCCGATATTAACGATTTTGGTTTCTTTGGGGGTGATGAGTTTAGTGAAGTAGGACCAGTAGGGGATTTTGTCGCCACTGGCGCTGCCACTTGAGCTGGGGGCGGGGATTCCGTCGATGAGGGAGGATTGGAATTTGAGGTCGCCGTAGATGAGTTCGCCCATGCTAGGGCTGAAGTAGGGGGTGGTGGTGGAATCGAAGCCGAGGCCTGGGACATCAGAGGCGGCTGAGGCAATGATGGCGCGGACTTGGACTTGATTTGATTCTTGTTTGGTGGGGTAACCAGATTTGGTCATGTCTACTTCACGTTTGTCGTAGATGGTGATGCGGTCGGGTTTGACCCCTGCGGCGACGAGGCTGGCGGTAACGGCGTCGGTGACTTGGCGGCGTGTGCCGGTGCGGGGGTTGCCTCGGGCGGTGACTTTTACGGCGACGGTGTCGTCGGGGTCGATGCCGAGTTCTTTCCAAGCCTCGGCGGCGTTGGATTTTCCGCTGAGGGCGGATAGAAGGGAGGCGATGGCATCTTTGACGGCTGCTGGGTCGGGATCGAAATTGGTCAGGAGGGAAGGGTCTTCGACCATAGCGATGCGGGATTTGGGGGCGGGGGGAGGGGCATCGGCGGCGTGAGAGTGGTGGGGGTGGAGAAGAGGTATCCAGGGAAGCAGGGCGAAGAGGCTGTAAGAGGTCATCCTGCTGACGAGGCGAGGG
>CANESK010000035.1 GCA_947441075.1 Verrucomicrobia subdivision 6 bacterium | reverse complement strand
ATCCGGGCCACGCCGATAGTTGTTATAATCATTTCGCGCATACCCACCCCCGCCCCCATAACCCCCACGACGATCCCTTCCTCCTCCCATCCTGCGGTTTTGTGCATAACGCCTTGGTCCGTAATCATTACGCGGACCATAATTTCCTTCGCCTTGTCGGCCGGAATCTTGGTTTCCCTGATTGCCTTGATCTTGTCCTTCACCATTCATAAGTATCCCTCTCTCGCTTCACTCCCCGCGAAGGGCGCCGTCAACCCCGCACGGGGTTGGCCAGACGCTTCGCTTGGTCGCGTAGCAGTGCTAAACTTCCTTCATTCCACAAGATGTGATCGCAGGCTTGGGCTTTCTTTTCTACCGCCCACTGCTTCCCCATCCAAAAGTCTATCGCCTCAGGCGCCAGACCCCGCTCGTGCAATCGCCGCCGGGACACCGTAGCCCGACAACCCACTAGCACTTTTTCGTCGAAGGATTCCTCCACCCCAACTTCAAAAAGCAAGGGGATGATCACCGCCACATTACGGCGGGGATGGAGGCGAAGGCTTTCGCCGACTTCCGACTTCCAAGTAGCACGAACCATTGGATGGATCAGGTGGTTGACAGTGGCGTAAACGGAGGAGTCCCGAATCATCGACGCGGCCAACAACCCGCGGTCCAAATCTTTTGAGGAAGATAAGATCGAATCCCCCAGCGCGTCAACCAGTTTTCTATACCCCTCCGCTCCACGCTCATAAAGGCGATGGACCAACCTATCACTTTCGATCACCCACCACCCTCCCTCCTCCAACATCTTCCCCAAGGTGGACTTACCCGCCGCCATCGTCCCCGTCACCCCCACCACCCGCCCTTGGCGAAGCTTGGCTCGGTCCGATTCTCCGTTTACCTTAAGAAGGCTCATAAATGGCGGCCGTAGTTCAGCTGGTAGAACTCCAGATTGTGATTCTGGCTGTCGCGGGTTCGAATCCCGTCGGTCGCCCCTCTTTTTTCACCGGAGGCCTCAGCCTCTCGTCCCACTCTCGCAAACTCGGCCCCATTCGCGCATCCGGCACATTAATCTCATACCAATCCAAAAGCTCCTCCGCCCTCCCACGCATCTCCCGCCATCGCCCCACCGCCACATCCGCTTCCTTCATCGCCGCCTCCCTCTCTAGCCGATCTGTCTCTTGATCTCCCGCCTTCACCGCCTGACGATAGCGGAAAATCGCAGGGCGGAGAAAAGGATCCGCCGTCGCCTCCAACTTCAATAGATCCATCTCCAACCCCTCTATCGGCTGATTTCCTCGTACCGTGGCCTTCGCCACCTGAGCTGCAAGTTCTCGAAGTTTTTTTACCGTCTCCTCAGGACTCTGGGGCTCCGTACTGCTTCTGCGTTCAGGCTCTGCCAAACTCCGCCGCCAAGCCCCGTCCTCCTCCTTCGTGTCCGACCAGAATTTTCCCGGACATCCCACCGCCACCCACTCTTCCAACCGCAACCGATGGGCACTCGAAATCGCCCGCACCACCAATCGCGAAGCCAACAGTCGCCGCACATCGCGCGTCAACCCATCCGCCGCCAGCTCTCCCTGTTCAGGCCACAACTGTATCCGACTCAAACTTGCCTCATCCAATCGCGCCACCGCCGCCGCCACCCGCCCCTCCATCGTCTCCTCTCCCCCCATCGCCCGGCCCGTGCACCCCTCCGCCAGCCAACGAATCGAAGCCGACCCCTCCCGCTTCTGCGCCGCCGCCAAAATCCGCGCTTCAATTACCGTCGAAACCCAAGCCGCCGCAAAATCTTCTCCCTGCGGATCCGCCTTGATCCGACACTTTATCCGCCCGTCCCATTCCAAAACCGGCGGCACCGGACCCCCCGCTTCCAATTGACCCCGAATCTCCAAAGGGGAAAGCAACCGAGTTTTTGTTAGTTCATCAAAAAGATCAGAAGCCCCTGCCGATGCACTCGCCACTCGCACCGCCTCCACCCTGTCTTTCGCCTCAACCTGCAGCCGCACACTTTTTCCCTCTGCCTTGCCCACCGCACCCTCCACCCTCCCCACCAAAAGGAATCCCAGCAGGAAAACCAGCCCTCTCAGGATCACTTGCTTTTCCCAGACTTCCCCTCCCCAGACTTCGTCGCTCCACCCGCCGCCGTCCCACTCCCAGCCCCACTATCCGGGGCCTTCTTTTTCTCGCTGCTCTTCTCCCCACTTTTCTCTCCACCCCCCGAAGCCTCCTTCGCCGCTTTCTTGTACCCCGCACTGCGATAGTCAGTGATATAAAATCCACTCCCTTTAAAAATAAAGCCCGCCCCCGTCCCCATCTGCTTCACAATCACACCCTTGCCCCAAACTTTCTTCGGACACTTCTCCTTCGGGCAGATTTTTAAATCAGCATCCTTCATCGAATGAAAAATATCTAAGTGCGCTTTACACTTTTTACAAACGTACTCGTAAGTCGGCATAATCGTGTACCCTATCCTTTTTTCCCGCTTTTCCCAGCCTCAAAGCTTACCTCCGAATAAACAGCAAACAGGCGTTCTGCCCCCCAAACCCAAATGACGGCTTCAAGATAGCCTGCACCCCCTTTTTTCCTCCAACCTCCACCATCCGCACCGGACACTCCGGATCCGCCCGCCAATCCTTTCCTAAGGTCGAAGGTAAAAAATTTTCCGCAATCGACTGCGCCGCCAAAACCGACTCCACCGCCCCAGACGCCATCGATAAATGCCCAATCCTGCTTTTCGGAGCGATCACCCATGGGCTCCTCTCCCCAAATACCTCCTTCAACATCTTCGCCTCCGCCCGATCGTTCGCCACCGTCCCCGTTCCATGCGCCACTACCGCATCTACTTCCCCCGCCGCCAGCCCCGCATCCTGCAAACACCCCGTGACACACGCCACCGCTTCGACCGCATCCTCCCTCGGATCCGTCACCCTCCAAGCATCACAACCCACCGCCGCCCCGCGCACCTCAGCCAAAATGTTGGCTCCACGAGCCAGTGCTTTTTCTCTCTCTTCTAAGACAAGAAAGCCCGCTCCTTCCCCCACCACAAATCCTGATCTACCCAAACCAAAAGGCTGACAAGCCTCCTCCGGCTTTTCCCGAAATCCCCGGGCCAACGCCCCCAACCTGTCGTACCCCAACAGTCCTCCAGGATGCGCTCTTCCATCTGCTCCCCCCGCCACCATCTCATCCACCTCACTATCACGAATCATCCAAAACGCCTCCGCAATCGCCTGAGTCGACGCGGCACACGCCGCCAAACTTTCCACTCTTTCTCCCTCGAGACCCTCTTCCCTAGCTAAATTTTCTAATGAATCTTGTCCCTCCCACTTCTCCCCAGGCCCCGGCCAACCGATCGCCCCAGCGATTCCCGCCCCCCGGCTCACCCCGCTCGATCTCATCGCCTCATGCAAAGCTAATCTGGCCCAACGCAAACTTCTCCAATCCTCCCTCTTCTCCGACTTCTCTTCGACAATTTGTGCGGCTACTTGAATAGGGGCCTTCTCCCACCCCTCCCATTCCACCGCGCGCACAGCCGATCGTCCTCCCACCACACCCTCCCAAAAAACCTTGCCCCCCACCCCATACCCAGTGACTGCTCCCACTCCCGTGATAACCACACGCCGGCTCACTTTTTCTCCTCAATCATCTTCGCCAATCTCGCCGCCAACTCCGCCAACGTCGGATCAGGCTCCGCAAAAAGAATTTTCTCGTCCAACGCCTTTCCCACCGCCTCTTCCAAGCGAAAGGTTAAATCAATTCGATCAATACTTTCCGCCCCCAAATCCGCCCCCAAGCGCTGCTCTCCCAATACGCCATCCTTTTTCCGCAAGGTCTCCGCCACCGCCTGTCTAACTAACTCTCCTAACTTCTCCACCGTTTTCATTCTTTCTTCTTCAATCCCCAAACTTCCGCCGCCGCCCCCTTCTCCGTAATGCAAATCAACACCGCCCACTCCAACCCACGCCTCCCCCACCGCTGAATTCTTCTCTCCACATCCTCCCTCACTCCTTTTTTATCCCGCACAGTTTCCACAGGACCTCTAGCCCCAATCTCCGCCGCCAACTGTGCCGCCGCCAAATTCGGCAGTTTCTCCAACAGCCATAAAGGAGATCTCTCTCGCCAATTCTCCGCCACATCCTTCGGACTCATCCTCTCCAACCATTCCGGCCAACTTCCCCCCTCCACCACCCCAATCACTCCTACCCTCCTCCCCTCCACTTCTCCCATTTGTCCCTCCCCCCACGCCCTCAAACCCGCCCTCACCATAGCCCCACCCTTCTCCCCTAACCATCTCCCCCCCTTCCCACTCACCCAAGGATCTCTGCCCGCCTCCCCCATCCGCCATTCCGCACGCCTCAAAACCCCGAGCTTGCCCGCCCCCCTCAGAAGCGTATTCTTTTCCTCTCGTGTCTTACCTCCCAGAGCAATCTGGGGGACATGGGAAGAAACCCTCAACATAGTACTCCGATGGTCTCGTGACCATCTTGCCAAGCAGTCAGATTCTTCTGTCCGCTTCTTTCAACTAAGAAAAAATCCATATGACCAATTTCGAAACTCTTTTGTCCCAGTCGATGCAAAACTTCAAGGAAGGTACCATCGTCAAAGGCCGCATCATCGAACGTCGCCCTCGTGAAGTCATGGTCGATATCGGCTATAAATCCGAGGGCGCTATCGACCTCGGCGAATTTAGCCCCGCGGACGATTTGGCCATTGGTCAGGAGATCGAAGTCCTCCTCGAGCGTCTCGAAGACGAAGACGGTCAAGTCGTCCTCTCCCGCCAAAAAGCAGCCCATAAACAAAACTGGGACAAAATCGTTAAACTCAGCGAATCAGGCAAAACCGTCCAAGGCATCGTTCGCGATATCGTCAAAGGTGGTCTTATGCTCGATGTGGGCGTCGAAGCTTTCTTGCCCTCCTCCCAGATCGATATCAATCCGCCGAAAAATCTCCGCGAATTCCTCGGCAAAACCCTCGAATGCCGCATCGTTAAACTCAACGAAGACCGCAAGAACGTCGTCCTCTCTCGCCGCGAACTCATCGAAGAGGAACGCAATGAGAAACGTGCCAAACTCCTCTCCCACCTCGACAAGGGAGCCAAAGTCAAAGGCCGCGTCAAAAATCTCACCGAATTCGGCGCCTTCGTCGATCTCGACGGTCTCGATGGCCTCCTTCACGTCACCGATATGACCTGGGGTCGCCTCGGTCACCCCTCCGAACTTTTGCAAACCAACCAGGAAATCGAAGTCATCGTTCTCGAGATCGATAAGGAGCGCCTCCGCGTTTCCCTCGGGCTCAAACAGATGTCGGAAAATCCTTGGGACAAAATCGCCGAGAAGTATCCCGTCAATCTCAAGATCCGTGGCAAGGTCACCAGCCTCGTGCCCTACGGCGCCTTCGTTCAACTCGAACCCGGCGTCGAAGGCCTGGTTCACGTCTCCGAACTATCTTGGACCCGCCGCATCGCTCGTCCGAGCGATGTCATTCAAGACGGACAAGAGATCGAAGCCATCGTCATCAGCGTCAGCAAGGAAGAGCAGAAACTCTCCCTCTCCGTCCGTCATCTCGAACCCAATCCATGGGAAGAGATCCACCTGCGCTACCCCGTCGGTCGCCCCGTCAAAGGGGTCGTCCGCAATACCACCGCCTATGGCGCCTTTGTCGAACTGGAGGAAGGGATCGATGGTATGATTCACGTCTCCGATATGTCGTGGACCCGCAAACCCACCCACGCCTCGGAAGTCGTCAAAAAAGGCGATACCGTCGACGCTCAAGTCCTCGGTATCGACAAAGCCAACCAACGAATCTCCCTCGGCCTCAAACAACTCGCCGAAGATCCGTGGAAGTTGGTCGAGAGCCGCTTCAAGATCGGTCAGATGGTCAAAGGCACCGTCAGTAAGGTCGCCAGCTTCGGCGCCTTTATTCAACTCGAGGGAGACCTCGACGGCCTCGTCCATATCTCGCAGATCTCCGAAGAACGGATCGCCAAGGTCAAAGACGTCCTCAAGCCCGGCCAAGAGATTGAAGCCCGCGTCATCCGCTTAAATAAAGCGGAACGACGAATCGGCCTCTCCATCAAGGCCGCCGCTTACTCCGACGAAGCCTTTGAAAAAGAGCGCAACGTGCTCGAAGACAACTCCAAATCGTCCGACTTCTTGGGCGGAATGGAAGCAGCCTTCGATAAAGCGGAAGAGGAATATCGTCCCGGCGAAAGCCAACCCAAAAGCTAAACGAGGCGGACCGTCGCCCCAAGCGACACCCTCCTCTCTTTAGCCATTCCTCCTTTATGGCCTCCGACGATATCCTCCTCGAAACCGAGGAAAAAATGGACAAGACCCTCCACAAGGTAGAGGAGGACTTCCAAGGCGTTCGCACTGGCAAAGCCTCCGCCGCTCTCGTCGAAAATATTCGGGTCGAAGCCTATGGCTCCACCATGCGCCTCAAAGAACTCGCAGGTATCACCGCCCCCGAACCGCGCCTCCTCGTCATTCAACCCTGGGACGCCGCCACCCTCGACCCCGTCCGTAAAGCTCTCGAAGAATCTCAACTGGGCATCACTCCTCAAGTTGACGGTAAACTCATTCGCCTCCCCATTCCCCAGCTCTCCGAAGAACGACGCCGCGACCTTATTAAACTCATCGGCAAAATGGCCGAAGATGGTCGTGTCGCCCTCCGCCACGAGCGGCGCCACGGTCTCGAAGGTCTCAAAAAAGAGCAGAAGGATGGCAAAATCACCGAGGACGAACTCTCCTCAGGTGAAAAAGAGATCCAGAAACTCACCGATCAGCACGTCGCCAAAATCGATCTCTTGGTCACCACCAAAGAGGCCGACCTCCTCAAAGTTTAACCCTCACGCCACCTCGGTTAATTTCTATACCACCGATCCGAGTTGACCCTTAGGCCTAACCATCAGCTATGGTTCTGTCTGTGATCCGTAGCCTCGGGGAAAGACGCCTACCTTGAATCCAATTATCGAACTACGGGATGTTTCCAAGAGTTTTCCTCACCCCTCCCCCAAACCAGGCCAGTCTCCTATCTTTCGAGCTCTCGACCATGTCAGCCTAGAAATTCAACCAGGCGAGTTTCTGACCCTCCTCGGGCCATCAGGTTGCGGGAAAACCACCGCCCTGCGCATGATCTCAGGCCTCGATACTCCCAGCGAAGGCCAAGTTTTTATCGACGGAACTGATGTCACCAATCTTCCCCCTTATCGCCGAGATGTGAATCAAGTCTTCCAAAGCTACGCCCTCTTTCCCCACCTCAACGTCGGCGATAATATCGAATTCGGCCTCACCATGCAAAAGGTCGAACCCGCCGAACGCAAACGCCGTATGCTCGAGGCCCTTGAACTCGTTTCCCTCCAAGACCTCGAGACCCGAAAACCCGACCAGCTCTCAGGCGGGCAACGCCAACGCGTAGCTCTCGCCCGAGCTCTCGTTTGCCGCCCCAAGGTCCTGCTCCTCGACGAACCCCTCTCCGCCCTCGATGCCAAGCTTCGCCAAAACATGCAAATCGAACTGAAAAATCTGCAAACAAAACTCGGCATCACCTTCGTTTTTGTCACCCACGACCAAGAGGAAGCGCTCGTCATGTCCGATCGGATCGCCCTGATGAATAAAGGTAAGATCGAACAACTCGGCACCGTCGATGATCTCTACTATCACCCTAAAACCCACTTCGTTGCCGACTTCATTGGCCAAACCAATCTCTTTCCCTGTCAGATTTCCAATCGGAACCACGACCACCTCACCGTAAAAATCGGGGCTCATCACGAACTCAAACTCCCACCGCTCTCCCTTTTGCCCGATACCCGCGAAGTTCTTCTATCGATCAGGCCAGAAAAAGTCCAAATCCAGCACAAGCCGTTTAAAGGAGAAAACTGCTATCCTGCAGTCGTCCTCGAAGAAATCTTTAAAGGACCCGCCGACGAACTAGTCATCGGCCTCGAGCCTTCGGCCCAAGGCGTTTACCCCCTCCGGATTCACTCACTTGTCCCCAATTTCGGCACTGACAAACAGGTCATTCATCGCGGGGACAAGGTCTTTGCTAAAATCCACCCTGACGACATCGTCGTCGTCGAAGAAAAATCCTCCTAAGGCTGCCTCGGCGGCGGTACGAACACCCTCAACTCCTCCGCCGTCTTCGGATTCACTACCGCCAGTTTTGCTAAAACTTTTTCGTACTCCCGCGTCGACCCCTGAGTCTTCAGCGCTACTCCCAGATTGGCTAATACCTCCTCCACTCCTGGTTTTAAAGCCAGTGCCTTCTCAAAACACTCTATCGCCTCCTTTAAATTCCCCTTTTGGTAAAGCGCCTTACCCAGCCCATCAAGACTGTCCGCATCCTTGGGATCCATCGCCACCAACTTCCTCAAAGCGCGAATCTCTCCTGGTTCTTGCATCGCCGCTTGGTCTGCTTCGCTAACTACCGCAACCGGCCTCTCCTTCTTTGCGCTGGAAGCCGATGCATCAACTGCTGGCGAAAATTCCATCAAACTCTTGGCTAACTTCGCATCCACCAAGCTCAGCGTTTGCACCGTCTTCTCGTACTCAGTCATCTCCCCTTTCGTTTTCAGCGTCACCCCTAAATTCGCCAGTATTTCACCGGACTTTGGATTTATTTCTAAAGCCTTACGAAAAGCCTTCACCGCTTCATCATACTGCTTAGCTAGGTAGAGACTTTTACCTAGCCGATCCCATCCGTCCGCCTCCTCAGGTTTTAACGCCACCATCCTGCGCATCGCCTCGATCTCCCCTTTGCTTTCCGCGGTTTGAGCAATCTTGCCGTCTTGCCCCATCATCAAGCTCGCGTTTCGCCACTCTTCGCTCGTGTTTTTTACCTCCTCTCGTACCGGTTCACCAGCGACCGGTTTCGAATCGGGAGTAATCGTCGGAAGCAAGACCACCGGTTCCTTAATCAAGGCGATCGCTGCCGCCACCCCCAAAATAATTCCTACTAAGGTAAACATCACCAACTGGATCCTCACCCCCATCGTCAAACTCCGAAACCACTCGGCAATGCGATTTTCTCTTGGATCATCAAGGAACATAAGAAAAGTAATAGCGACTTTTTTTCTCAATCCAAACAAAGTCTTAGAATCCCCTCCTCCAAGGCTCTCACTCGGTCCCCACCCGAAACCAACTCGATCTGCAGTTCATGCAGTCGATTTAAAGCCCGACGTACCCCCGCTACAGGACGATGAGCACAAATACCCGTCACCTTGCCCAACCGCCATAAGTTCGCTTTTTCCCCTTTCGCATTCTTCGGTAAAATCGATTCCGCCGCCGGATCTAAAGTCGGTTGCCCATATCCCCCAGGGGGCGGTAGTCGCAATAAACGTGCCTCTTGCAAAACCCTTCCCAACGCCGCCAATCGCAGGCTCGAGGCCAACAGAATGGCCAGAGCCACCTCACTCTCTCCTTGATCCAACAACCGCCGCAACCCCGCCCGAGCCGGCCCAATTTTTCCCGCCACCACCGCATCACACCAGTCCCACACCTCCAACTCTCGGCGTCCCGCCCCAATCTCCCTCACCGCCTGCTCCGTCACTTTCGTCTCTGGCTTCAAATACAGTCGTAGTTTTTCAATCTCTTTTTCTAAAGCCCTTCCATCCCAACCCACGATTTCCATGAGCAACTCCACCGCCCCAGGTCCTGCACTCATCCCCGCCAAACGAAGACGCTCCCCAATCTCATCCATCCACTCCCCTCGATCTCGCCCCCGCCTCAAATCGGGCGGATCAAAAACCTCTACCTGACCTAGCTTTTCAAACTGCCGGAAAAACGAACGTCGCTTATCCACCCCTGGAGCCGAAACCAGCAACTGCGCATCCCCCGCAGGAATCTTCAGCAGCAACTCGTGTAGCGAAGCCAAAGCATCCAGCACCGCCTCACTTTTCCCTGCAGAATTGTCGCCCAAAAAAGTACAGTCTGAGAGCCAAACCAATTTCCGCCCCCCCAGAAACGGCAACGTCTCTAGACCCTCTCTGGTTTTGCGGATGGCGTCTAGCGCTCCCTCTATCGTTTCCACTCGCCCATCCACCCTCTCCGCGTTCAGCGCATCTTCAGGCGCCCACTCCTTAAAAAGTTCCCTTCCTCGCCGCGATACCTCCGGCTCATCGCCTCCACCAACCAAGATATGTTGTGGTTTGCCCTCTTTGCTAGCCGTTGCCATCGTAGAGGAATGGAACACCTCTGGGCCCCTTGGCGCAATCGCTATGTCACTGGAGAAGAAAAACCTAGTGAAGATCTTTTCCGCAAGATTGCCGACTCCTCCGACGACGCTGCCCACCATGTTCTTGCTCGCACCAAAGCCTCCTTCGCCGTCCTCAATCGCTACCCTTACAATCTCGGACACGTTCTCGTTTGCCCCTACCGCGAGGTGGACGATCTCTCCTCCCTCTCAGCCCAGGAATCAGCCGATCTCTGGACCCTCGTCAACCGTATCGTCGCCGCCTTAAAAAAAACCCTCAATCCAGATGGTTTTAATCTCGGCATTAATCTAGGCACCGCAGGCGGCGCCGGCGTTCCTAAACATCTTCACGTCCACGTCGTCCCACGCTGGACCAACGACTCCAATTTTCTTACCACCATCGGTGCCACCCGTATCCATCCTGGCGACCTCCCCACCGTCTACGCCACTCTCCTCCAGGCCCTCTCCTAGCCCCTCTCCAATTTTTTGGGGTCAGAGGTCAAACCACCCTTTCCAGTAACTTCTCTCTATTCGATTCAGCTTGGTCTCGCTAGGATTCAATTTGGATGGAACCCACCGCTCTCCTCTTCTCTGGCCAAGGCGCCCAACGCGTCGGCATGGGGACCGACCTCGCCTCCGCCTCCCCCGCCGCTCATTCCCTCCTTCGTCTTTCCCCCGAACTCCTTCCGCCCCACTTTCTCGAGGTTCTACAAAATGGACCCGAAGAATCGCTTACCCGCACCTCCTACTGCCAGCCCGCCCTCTACCTCCACGGCTTAGCCCTTTGGCAAATTCTCCACGAAAGACGCCCCGATTTTAATCCCGCCGCTACCGCAGGCCTTTCCCTAGGCGAATTCACCGCCCACGCCGTCGCAGGTACCTTCTCCGCCAGCGAGGGTCTGCGCCTCGTCGCCCGCCGTGGCACACTCATGGAAGAAGCCTGCGCCCAAAATCAAGGGGCCATGCTCGCGCTCCTCGGCACCACCGAAGCCGTCGCCACCCAAATCGCCACCGCCTCAGGCTGGGAAGTCGCCAATCTAAACGGTGGCGGACAAGTCGTCCTCTCAGGCCCAGCCAGCAAACTTGCTCAAACCCAGGACGCCGCCAAAACCGCAGGGATCAAACGCTCCATCCCCCTCAAAGTCGCTGGCGCCTACCACTCCTCCCTCATGCAGTCCGCCCGCACGGGCCTTGCCCTCGCCCTCCGCGACACAAAAATTCATACCCCCACCATTCCTGTCTCCGCCAATTTTCTCGGCCGCCCCGCCTCCTCCGAAGCCGAAATTCGTTCCAGCCTTCTCGATCAAGTCACCGGCACCGTTCGCTGGGAAACCTGCCTCCGCCAACTCGCCGAATCCGGAATCCGCCACTTCCTCGAACTCGGCCCAGGGGGCGTCCTCACCGCTCTCGCAAAAAAAACTCTCCCCGATCTTCCTTGCACCAGCGCCGGAACTCTGGCCGAACTAGAGAAAGTTATCCATGAGCTCCCCCGCTAATTCCCGCACCGCCCTCATCACTGGCGCCAGCCGTGGCCTCGGGCGCGCCATCGCCGAACGCCTCGCCCTAGAAGGATGGTCCGTCGCCCTCGTGGCCCGCCAAGTGGACAAACTTAACGAAGTCCGCGACGCCATTGTCGCCGCCGGCGGCCACGCCTCGGTCCACCCTGCCGATATTTCCGATCCCTCCGCCGCTCTCCAAGTCATCACCGCCGTGGAAAAAGAGTCCGGCGGTTCACTCGGCGCCCTCATCAATAACGCCGGCATCACCAAAGATGGTCTCGTCATGCGCATGACCGACGAAGATTGGTCCGCCGTAATCGATACCAACCTCACTGGCGCCTTCCGCTGGATCCGCGCCGCCTCCCGCGGAATGCTCAAAGCCCGCGCCGGCCGCATCGTCAATATCGGCTCCGTCGTCGGCCTTGTAGGTAACGCGGGGCAAACAAACTACGCCGCCGCCAAAGCAGGCCTCATCGGCCTTACCCAATCGGTTGCTCGAGAATTTGCTTCCCGTGGAATCACCTGCAACTGCGTCTGCCCGGGGTTTTTTGAAACCGATATGACCTCCGTTTTGAGTGATGAACTTAAGTCTAAAGTACTCACCACCATACCTTTATCTCGTTTAGGTAACCCCAAGGAAATTGCAGGACTGGTCTCTTTTCTTTGCGGTCCAGATGCTGGTTATGTCACCGGACAGGCTTGGGCCATGGACGGAGGGATGACCATGTGAAAAAAACTATTTCCAATTCCTGCATTTTTTGATTGCCTAATTGCCTCCGAGAATCCTAACTGCGCTCCGCACAAACACAGGAGTACCCACACTATGAGCGAAAAAAACACCGATCAGAAAATTAAAGACATCATCGTTGAGCAACTCAGCGTCAACGCCGAGCAGGTAACCCCAGAGGCCAAGTTTATCGAAGACCTCGGGGCCGACTCGCTCGACATCGTCGAACTCGTTATGGCTTTCGAAGAAGAGTTTGGCGTGGAAGTTCCTGACAGCGATGCCGAGAAACTTCTCAGCGTGGGCGATGTCGTAAAGTACATCGAGGACAAGCAGTCCAAATAACCCCGGCCGCCCTCCGCCACGAGCGGAGGTCCCCCTCGGCTGGGCGTTGAGCGCCCTTATTATGAGCACCCGCCGCGTCGTCGTCACCGGGCTGGGTACCCTCACGCCCCTCGCCAACGATTTTCCCACCACCTGGTCCCGCCTCCTCCAAGGCGCCAGTGGCATCGGTCCTGTTACCGCCTTCGACGCTACGGGCTACGACTGCCGCTTCGCAGGCGAAGTTCGTAACTTCGATCCCGTAAAAGCGTTCAAAAATCCCAAGGACGTTCGCCGCACCGATCGCTACACCCACCTCGCCATGGGCGCTGCCGCCGAAGCTTGGCGAGATGCAGGACTCGAAGGCGCCACCCTCGACGCCGATCGCGCCGGCGTACTCGTCGGATCAGGCATTGGGGGTCTCAGCACCCTCGAGGAACAACACACCATTCTCCGCGATCGTGGTCCAAAAAAGGTCTCTCCTTTTATGATCCCGATGATGATCAATAATATCGCCGCCGGCCACATCTCCATGCACTTCGGACTGCGCGGACCCAACTTCGCCATCGTTTCCGCTTGCGCCACCGCCACTCACTCCATCGGCGAAGGCTGGCGCCTCATTCGTGAATCCGAGGCCGATCTCATCGTCGCAGGTGGAAGTGAAGCCGCTGTCGTTCCCCTCGGTATGAGCGGATTCGGCGCCATGAAAGCCCTCTCCACCCGCAACGAAGAACCCACCCGCGCCTCCCGCCCATTCGATAAAGGCCGCGACGGCTTTGTCCTCAGCGAAGGCGCGGGCGTCCTTATCCTCGAAGAACTCGAACACGCCCGTCGCCGCCAAGCCCGCATCTACGGGGAAATCCTCGGCTACGGCGCCACCGCCGATGCTTACCATCTCACCTCCCCCGCCCCAGGTGGCGCTGGAGCCGCCCGCGCCATGGCCCTTGCCTTAAAACACGCCCGAATGAATCCCGACCAGATCGACTACATCAACGCCCACGGCACTTCCACCCCACAAGGCGATATCTGCGAGACCCAAGCCATCAAATCCGTTTTAGGAGCTCATGCAAAAAAAGTCGCAGTCAGCTCCACCAAATCCAGCCTCGGCCACCTTCTCGGGGCCGCCGGCGCCGTGGAAATGGCCATCTGCTTTAAAGCACTCGAAACCAACATCCTCCCCGCCACCATTAACCTCGAAGAGCCTGACCCCGATTGCGACCTCGACTACATCCCCCAGAAACCGCGGGAGCAAAAGATCCAGACCGTCATGAATAATTCCTTCGGATTCGGAGGACACAACGCTTGCCTCATCGCCTCCCGTCTGGTTTGATTACTAGTTCTGTGAAAGCCGAAATCCATCCTACCTACATCGACTGCACCATGACCTGCGCCTGCGGGGCTGTCTACCATGCCCGCTCCACCAAAGCTCAAGTCCGCTTAGGTATCTGCGCCTCTTGCCACCCCTTCTTCACTGGCACCCAGAAACTCGTCGATACCGCAGGTCGCGTGGAGAAATTCCGCCGCCGCTTCGACGCCGCCACCGCCGCACCCAAGGCTAAAAAGCGCGCCTAGGCGCCCGCGCGGATTCACCTACCCGTAGCCCAACGGCACGGGTATGGTGCCGCCCTTTCCTTCGTGGAACCCTCCGCCCAACTCGCTCTTCTCGAAAACCGCCTCCAAGAACTGGATCGTGAAATGGCGGAGCCTGGCCTCTACCGCCAAGCCACCCGCGCCCGCGATCTCGCCCGAGAACATTCTCGCATCCGCACAGGCACCGAAGCCGCCCGCCGCCTCGTCTCTCTCCTTACCCGACGCCAAGAAAACGAAACCCTCCGCACCTCCACCACCGATCCCGAACTCCGCCAACTTGCCGTCGACGAAGACACCGAACTCGCCCGCGAAGAGGCCACCACCCGAGAAGCCGTCCTGCGCTCCATTCTTCCCCCCGATCCAGACGAACACCGCAATACCCTCGTCGAAATTCGTGCTGGAGCAGGAGGAACCGAAGCCGCCATCTTCGCTGGAGATCTCTTCCGCATGTACAGTCGCTACTCCGAAGTGCGGGGCTGGAAAATGGAAACCCTCTCCGCCAGTCAGTCCGAACTCGGCGGTCTCAAAGAAATTGTTTTTGAACTCAGCGGCCCATCCGTCTTCGCCGCCATGCGCCAAGAAAGCGGTGTCCATCGAGTCCAACGCGTTCCCGCCACCGAAGCCCAAGGCCGCATCCATACCTCCACCGCCACCGTCGCCGTCCTCCCCGAAGCCGAAGAAGTGGAGTTCCATATTCGGCCCGACGAAGTCCGCGTCGAAGTCTGCCGCTCCGGTGGTCCAGGAGGCCAGGGCGTTAACACCACCGATTCCGCCGTCCAAGTCATGCACATCCCCACAGGCCTCATTGTCCGTTGCCAAGATAGTCGCTCCCAAATTAAAAATCGCGCCCACGCCATGAAAATTCTTTCCGCGCGTCTCCTCGAGAAAAAACGGGCCGAAGAACAGGGTCGCGTCGACGCCACCCGCCGTGAACAGGTCGGCACAGGCGAACGTAACGAAAAGATTCGTACCTATAATTTCCCCCAAAATCGTCTCACCGACCATCGCATCGGCTTCACCTCCCACGACCTTACCCTCGTCATGGAAGGCAAACTCGAACCCCTCGTTGAAGCCCTCGCTGCCGACCACCTCAAACGCCAACTCAACGATCTTCGATCCTCCAACCTCAAACCCGCACAATGAAACTCCTCGCCGTTCTCGAGGCCACCACCGGCCACTTTTCGCGCAACCTCCTCCCCTCCCCACGACTCCAAGCCGAACTCCTCCTAGCCCACGCTCTCAACCTACCCCGCCTCGGTCTTTATCTGCAGTTCGAACGCGACCTAACCCCACCCGAACTCGAAACCTTACGCACTCTCGTCCGCCGCCGCGCCGCTCGCGAACCCCTCCAGCACCTCACTGGTTCCACCGCCTTCTCTGGCCTTTCCCTAGTCTGCCGTAACACCGCCCTCATCCCCCGCCCAGAAACAGAACTCCTTGTCGAACACGCCACCCGCCTCCTCCAAGAACTTCCCCCAGGCCTGGTCATCGATGTCGGCACAGGAACCGGAGCCATTCCTCTCGCCCTCGCCCGCCACCAACCCCAACACCGCTACCTCGGTCTCGATATCTCCGCTCAGGCTCTCGCCCTCGCCCAAGAAAATTCCGTCCAAACCTCCTCCGCTCCCCCCTCAGGAACCCAAGTAAACTGGCAAGTAAATGACCTGCTTGAAGGCCAATCCACCCCCGCCGTCTTAGTCACCGCTAACTTGCCCTATCTCACCCCAGAAGAAATTGCCCAAGCCGAACCCGAAGTCCGCCACGATCCCCTCCTCGCACTCGACGGCGGGCCCGATGGACTCCAACTCATTCGTCGCCTCCTCCCCCAAGCCCTCCCCCTTACCTCAATTCTTCTCATCGAATGCGGACCCATCCAAACCGAAACAGTCGCCGCCCTCGCCCAAGCCGCAGGCTTTCGCCGAACTCTCATCCACCCCGACCTCACCTCCCGCCCACGCTTCGTCGAAGCCCACCGAGATATCTAATCACTCCTCCGCTTCCGCGAAAATAAATTCCTCTTTGCCTCCTTCCTATCTTTGCGTGAAAATACACCTGTCATGAGACGCGCCATTTATCCAGGCACTTTCGATCCCGTCACCCTTGGCCATCTCGATGTCCTCGCCCGCGCCGCCCGCCTCTTTGATGAGGTGATTGTTGCCGTCGCGGAAGATAGTTCGAAAAACCCAACCTTCCCCACCGCCCTGCGGATCCAACTTCTCCAGGACAGCATCCGCCACGAAACCTGGGCACCCCAAATCCAAGTCACCTCCTTCCATGGCCTCCTCGTCGAATTCGCTCGCCAGAAAAAAGCCGTCGCCGTCATCCGCGGTCTCCGCGCCGTCTCCGATTTCGAATACGAATTTCAGCTCGCGCTAACCAACCGCCGCCTCCATCCCGATCTCGAATCGGTCTTTCTTATGCCACGCGAAACCCTCTCTTTCATCAGCTCCCAACTGGTTCGAGAACTAGCCCGGCTCGGTGCCCCCTTGGAAGACTTCGTTCCTCCCTCCACCGCCACCACCCTGCGCCAACACTTCTCAAAAAAATGAAAATCGACCCCCGCACCATCCCCGAGGAAGGCCTCCAACTCACTGGCTCCCTCCCCCTCGCCGATTATGATGTCCCCGCCATAGGTATCCGCGGTTGGGATAAAATCGATTACCAATTGACTCTCAACAGGATGGAATCGGAAGTCACCGTCCTCGGATCCCTTTCTGCGAAATTCGAAAGCTCCTGCGCCCGCTGCCTCGATTTCATTCCTTGGAGCCTCGAGGTGAAGGACTTCGGTCATCTTTGCCCCATCACTGATGGAGATTTGCTCGACTTGACG
Organism: Verrucomicrobia subdivision 6 bacterium; assembly: GCA_947441075.1. Taxonomy (GTDB): domain Bacteria; phylum Verrucomicrobiota; class Verrucomicrobiia; order Methylacidiphilales; family Verrucolacustridaceae; genus Verrucolacustris. The sequence goes on along the minus strand of CANESK010000035.1, from coordinate 1,735 downwards.
CCACTCATCCGAGAGGACATCATTCTAGCCCTTCCGCTTGCAGCCCGCTGTGAGTTGGACGGCGCAGGAAAGTGCCCGCGTTCGGGAAAAGTTTTTACTTTTTCTGACCAGGACGACTTCGCCGAAAAAAGACGAGCCACGGTCTGGCGGGATTTAGACCAACTCACAACGGAGAACTGAAACCATGGGAGTCCCTAAACGCAAAACCTCAAAAATGCGACTACGCATGCGCCGCGCTGCGCATCGCCGCGACCTGCCTCAGCTTCGCCGCGACAAAAGCGGTAGCCTCCACCTTTCCCATGTCGTCGATCCAGCGACCGGCCGCTATCGCGATCGTCAGGTTCTCACTCTCGAGACCCCCGCCGCTTAATTCTCCCCCCGCGCGCTCGCGGGTATTTTTATGAAGATTGCCCTCGATGCAATGGGTGGGGATCACGCCCCAGAACGCCCAGTAGCCGCGGCCTTGGAGGCCCTCGCCACCTTTCCCCAAATTGAGAAATTACTCCTCTTCGGCCAAGAAGATCGCATCCGCCAAGAATTAAAAAAACTCGGTAAGGATCAACTCCCTCCCCGGCTCGAAATTCGAAACTGCAAAGAAGTCATCGAAATGGGAGATTCCCCAGTCGAATCCCTCCGCCGTAAAAGGGATAACTCTATCCTTCGATCCATCGAAGCCGTGCGCGATGCAGAAGCCGATGCCGCCGTCTCCGCTGGCCATACCGGCGCCATGGTTGCCGCTGCCACCATCCGCCTTCGCACTCTTCCCGGAATCAACCGCCCAGGCATCGCCACAGTCATGCCCACCGAAACTAATCTTTTTATCCTACTCGATGCCGGCGCCAACCTCGACGCCCGCCCCGAACATCTCCTCGACTACGCCCTCATGGGCTCCATCTACTCCGAAGAAGTCCTCGGCTACTCCAAACCCCGCGTCGGCCTCCTCTCCATCGGCTCGGAAGACGCCAAAGGCAATAGTCTAACTAAAGAAAGTTTCAAACTCCTCTCCAATGCCCCCATTCATTTCGTCGGCAACATCGAAGGACGTGATCTCTTTGAACGGCCCGTCGAAGTCGTCGTCTGCGACGGATTCGTCGGAAATGTCGTACTCAAAACCAGCGAAAGCATCGCCGCCGCTATTTTCCATTGGCTCAAACACGAAATCCAAAAAACACCCCTCCGTATGGCGGGAGCTTGGCTCGCCCGCGCTGCCTTTAAAGCCATCAAGAAAAAAACCAGTTACGAAGAATACGGCGGTTCCCTACTTCTCGGAGTCAACGGAATCTGCGTTATTGCCCACGGCAGTTCCAGCGTTAAGGCCATCCGCAACGCCATCCGCGTGGCCGTCGAGGCCATCGAACACGGCGTCAATGACCGCATCATCCGCGCAGCCGGCATCGCAGGGGCCCACAAAGAATCACAATCCGATGCCATCCCAGCCTGATTCTGGCCTCCAGATCACGGGGACAGGCGTCTATCTCCCCTCCCGCATCGTCACCAACCAAGAACTGGAAAAACTCGTCGATACGACCGACGAATGGATCGTTACCCGCACCGGCATCAAAGAACGCCGCATCTCTTCCGAGAAGGAAACTTCCACTTTCATGGGTGTCGCCGCTTCTAAGCAAGCCTTAGCCCAAGCCCAACTCTCCGCTTCCGACCTCGACCTCATCCTCGTCGCCACCGTCACACCTGACTCTTTTTTCCCTTCCGCCGCTTGTCGCATCTCCGCCGAGCT
>CANESK010000034.1 GCA_947441075.1 Verrucomicrobia subdivision 6 bacterium | reverse complement strand
TCCCAAACAGTGACCACACTGATCCAACACGAACTCGGGTTTGACTCCATCGTCTCACGAGCTAGGCGACCAAAGTTTTTGCGCCCCTCAAAAAATCCCAACCATGCATTCGTATCCACCAAATACTTCACATGTATTCCTTAAAATCCTCCAAAGGCGCATCAAAATCAGAAGCCATGTAAAACCCTGGGCCCTTGGCACATCCGAACTTTGCTCTTTTGGGCTCCTCCGAAGTAGTTAGCTGGGCAACTCTTTTTCCCCTGCGCGTAATGTAGATTTTTTCGCCCCTTTCCACCGAATCAAGCAGCTTGGCGAAATGTGTTTTTGCCTCAAACGATCCCACTTCTTGAATCTTCATAAATATACAACTAGTCTAACTAGTCGGTTTGTCAACTCAACACTGTTTTAAATCACAACTTCGAAAAATCACCCCTATAAACCACTGCCCTGCAACGTTTTATTTTGGTTCTTAGGTCAAACTTCCGATTAGTTCAACAACTCCTGCAACTCCGTCCAGTCCAGCCCTCTGACAAAATCCTCCTCGCTTACCAACGTCCCTCGGAAGAGCTCCTTTTTACGTTCCTGCAGGCGCACGATCTTTTCCTCCACCGTATCTCGCGCGATCAACTTGTAAGAACTGACGATCTTGTTCTGCCCGATACGATGAGCCCGCGCCGTCGCTTGATCCTCCACCGCCGGATTCCACCACGGATCGAAATGAATCACCGTATCCGCCCCAGTTAAATTCAATCCCGTGCCCCCCGCCTTTAAACTGATCAGAAAAACTGGAATATCTTGGTTCCGCTGGAATCGATCCACCTCGCCCGCCCGATCCATCGTTCCCCCATCCAGATAACAGTGCGGTATTTTTCGCCGACGCAACTCCTCTTGCACGATCTTCAACATGGAAACAAATTGACTGAAAACCAGCATCCGATGTCCACCCGAAATCGCCTCATCTAACCGATCCAAGAAATATTCCATCTTCCCCGACGGTTCCGTCCAGACCTTCGCTCCCGCCCCCCCCTGAGGCAGTAACCCCAAATGACAACACGCCTGCCGCAAACGCATCAGCACCGTCAGCACCGCAATCCGATCTCTTCCACCCGATGCCTTACCCGAAAGTTCGCTGACCTGCTTCCGCCCCTCTTCCAGAATCTGCCGATACACTCCCTTCTGCTCGTCCGTAAGCTCACAAAAGGCAATCTGCTCAATCTTGGCAGGAAGATCCTTAGCCACCTCAGCCTTGGTTCTTCGCAGTAGAAACGGCCGCACCCGATGCCGCAATCTCGCCTGCGCCCGCTCATCCCCCATTTTCGCCACAGGAATTTCATACCGATCCCGGAAATCAGTCGCCGTACCCAAATATCCCGGCATCAGGAAATCGTAGATCGACCAAAGATCGAGCAGGGAATTTTCCAGCGGAGTTCCCGTTAGCACCATGCGATGATCACAAACCAACTTCTTCACGCTAATCGCTGTCTGACTCGTCCGATTTTTAATATTCTGAGCCTCATCCAAAATCACCGCATCAAACTCCATCTTCTCGTAGATCGCAATATCCCGCCGCAAAAGCGCATAGCTCGTTACCACCAGGTCATATTCTGGAATCTTGGCCAAGAGCGACTTTCTCCCCGCCCCATACAAGGCCAGCATCTTTAGTCCAGGGGCAAACTTCTTCCCCTCATCCATCCAGTTGATCACCAGGCTGGTGGGACAGAGCACCAATCCAGGTAACTTGGTTTTATTTTCCGCCCTTCGTAACTCCAGAAACGCCAGCGTCTGCAATGTCTTACCCAATCCCATCTCATCCGCCAATACCCCGCCAAAGTGGTTCTTCGCCAAATACTGCAACCACCCAATGCCCTCTTTTTGATACGGGCGCGCAATCTTTTCCAGCCTCTCAGGTAGTTTTGCCTCGCTGTACTGCACCAACTCCGCCGGCGGCTTCCAATTTGATCGACCACTCACCATCCACCCCGTCCCCCGAATCGCTTCTCCAAAATATCCTCGAAACTTTTTTTCCAACCTATATCGCGTGCCATCGTTCTTCACTTGGCAATCTCGTAACACCTCAGTGAATTCCGCCACGTCCTCCGTCGGCACCAGCGCAATTCTTCCCCCCGCCAACCGATGATGACTCAACCCCGTCTGCAGAAGCCTCTGCACCTCCGATGGGGTCAAGGCATCGTTTCCGTTGCCCGACCGAAAATCAACTTCCACCGAAAGCCACGATCCCCCCGTGTCTCGTAAGGTTACTTCCGGCGCAATATAATCACATCGACCGAGCAAGGCTTCCATCCTCGGAGTCACCGTTACCTCCCACTTCTTTTTCCAACGTGGCAAAATGTTCGCCAAGAAAGCCCCCACTTTCCCCTCGCCAGCCAAGGTATATCTCTCCGCTGCTCGTTGCCCTGGAAGAAATCCTGCCGCCAGCAACTCCCTCTGCGCCGTTCGCTCCATCGCCCGACCCCGCACCCGATATCGTCCCACATCTTTTCCATCAGGCACCCAGGCGTCCATGCCTTCGTTCTGTCCTGGCATCCCCGTTAAAATATGAATCTCTTTCCCGTAAAGCGCTTCCAATTGACAACTCACCCCCGAAAGCAAACCGTCCAACTCCACTTTGATCTTTGGCACCATCGTTTCGAACTGCAGCCCACGAAGCTTCTCCCCCGCCTCCACTCGCACATGCCTTTCCAAATTCGGCATCTCCCTTTGCAGAAAAAGAGCTAGGCCCTCGCGAGCCACCGATCTAGGCCCATGGCGAAGTCCGTCGTAACTGTGGGGCAAACTATCCAAGAGCTCTAGATTCTCCCCCGCCAACCTCCACCGCCCATCGGCACACTCTAGGAGTTCACTTTCCGCAGGGCCCGCGGGGGCCGCAAACAGCTCTAGATGCAAAATACCATCGGCATCCAACTCCGCTTTCAACCGTGTGCCCTCCGCCGCTCGCTTCACTAAAAGGTGTTTCCGTCTCCCCGCAAAAACTCGCGGATGCCCTAAGAGCGCAGGAAAGAAAAGATCTCGATCCGCTGCGGTTAACTCGGCCTCCCCATGGACCGAAGCCCCCTCCATCTTTTCTAACATCGCCAGGAGCGTCGCGTCCGCTTCATCCACAATGTAAGGCTCCACCTTTTCCACCGGTACCGCATCCAAACTCTTCGTTGGACCTCCATCCACCGAGGCCTCCACCGTCAAAGGAATCTTCCCTGCCTTCCACGCCTTACCCAAATCCAGCGGTAGATGAACCTCCAAGGACATGGGCTTGGAACCTTTGCCCGCTAACTGACCCAAGACCCGAGGAAATCTTGGAGCCATCGCCCGTGCTGCGGCCGCCACTGGGCCCGAGACCGCCCCATTCGGTCGATGAACTGGCCCTGTCGCCGGCTTCCCATTTTTCTCCAAATATTTCAAACTCAGTGCAATCACATGCGGACACACCGTTCCATACTCGCGCGCCTGCCGACAACTGCAGAAGTTCTCCACGTCCGCTAAACGCGCACCCAATTTCAATCGCGCATTCACCGTTCCCGTTCCTGCCTGCACCACTCCCCCCAGTACTGGATCCACCCACTCCACCGACATCACTTTGCCAGCCTCCCAAAGGGAGCGGCCTTCCTGCATCGCCCGCCAACCTCCAATCTCTAAAAGCATCTGCTTAGAGAGCACCGAAGGTGCCGAATTAGTTTCCGACATAGTCCTCAAACCTATGAAAACCCGACAAGCATACGCAATCCCCTCCTTTCACCTCTGTGCCATCGTTGCGAACAACTTTTTACCTCCTCCCTGATTCCACACACCCCTTTTCATACCCTCCTTCATGATGTACTCTCGATAAAGTTACCAATGAATCGATCCAAGTTCCTCTTCTCCTTTGTTGGGCTCCTTGCCCTGCTATGGCTCGGACTCTGGATATCCAGCTGGTGGGGAACCATCACTCTCGACTTCGAAAAGAAACCCCTCGCCACTGTCCTGCGCTCTTTCACCCAGCAGTCTGGACTTAAAGTCATCACCGATCTCGATCTCACTAAACCCATCTCTATCCATGTCCGCCGCGTCGCCGTCACCGAAGCCCTCGACGCCCTCCAAGCCTCCGCCGAATCCCGCGGTCGCCTTGCTTTTCTTCTCGCTCCCGATTCCTCCTCTTTAAAAACCCTGCTCACCGCTCTGCCCAACCTTCCTGAAAACTCAGGAATTCGCACCATCGAATACCGCACGCCATGGCTCTTCCGTGGAGGAATAGACGATCTCCCCACCGACCGTGATCCTCGTCAGCAAAACTGGAAGATTTCAACCATCCCACCCCTCCAACTCCTCCCCTCTTTAGAGAGTGCCGCGCAAGCCACCGAGATTCGCCTCCTCCTCCCCGAAACATGGAACCCCAACTTAAAACACTCCGCAAAATCAGGCCCTGTCCAATCCTCTATCCCAGCGCTAGCCAAGAACGCTGGCGGCGTTTGCCAAATTGCCTACATCCTCCCCGCACGCTCCGAACGGGACGGACCGGGTGGTCCTCCCGCCACCAACGATTCCAATCGTGGAAATCTAAGCTGGAGAGAAAATACCTCCCTCACGCCCGATGCCCTCCTCACCCGCCTCGAATCCAGAATCGCAGCCCTGCCCTCCTCCGAACAGGCCGATGCCCTCAAATCAGCTCAGGAATCGGTCCGCCAATATCGCGAATGGTCGACACTCACCGAGGAGGAGCGGGACAAAAAGAGGCAAGAAATTATGAACGACCCTTCCCGAGCTGAACGCAGCGGCGAAGGCTTCTCCCGTGCCATGCGAAAAATGAGCCCCGAACAAAGATCCCAACGCTATCAAGGCTACGTAGAGAGACGTACAACTCAGAAGGGAGGATAATCCCGTTCCCCGCCCCATCCATTGCCAGAATGGATTTACCCTTGTTGAGCTTCTCACCGTGATCACGATCATCGCTATGCTGGCAGGAATGATTTCCCCCTCCCTGCAAAGAGTTCGTGCCAAAGCGGAAACCACCGCCTGCCAATCTAATCTCCGCCAGATCGGCACCGCCGTCTGGCTTTACGTGCCCGACAACGGAAACAAATTTCCCAGCATCAATAATCCATGGGGTGCACAGATTTTTACCAACGAGGGAGCCACCAACCTTCTCGGAGCCCTCGGTCCCTACGGACTGACCGCCAAGGCTCTCGCTTGCCCAGCCGATCTGCGCAGCAAAGACAGCTACTACCGGAAATACACCAACAGCTATGAGTACCTCCCTTTTTCTTCCGACGAGGAGGCCGCCCCTGGAACAGCCACCATTTATACTCGAAATACCACCTTCGAAATTCCATTTCGACGGCTTACCTTGGCTTGGGACGCCACCAATGCTCACTCCGACGGCTACGGCTATAATGGTATCCGAGCCGATAACACCGTCTACAGCCGAACGAACAAGCCTTCCTACTAATTTCTAACTCTTCTTTCCTTGTCTTAAAAAGCTCAACTTTCCACCCTCCGTAGGATATCCTCCCCCCGTGATCCGCCTAGGCGTCAACATCGATCACCTCGCCACCCTCCGGCAGGCCCGGTACCGCGTCCCCATTCCAGGAGTCGTGCCCGAACCCGATCCCGTATCCTTAGCTCGCACCTGTCTCGCTGCCGGTGCGCACTCCATCACTGTCCACCTCCGCGAAGATCGTCGCCACATCCAAGACGACGACGTTCTTCGACTCGGCCAAGAATGCCGCGAAAAGCTCAACCTCGAAATGGCCGCCACCCCCGCCATGCTCGACTTCGCCCTCCGCCTCCAACCCGCCGAAGTTTGCTTCGTCCCCGAAAACCGTGCCGAAGTTACCACCGAAGGAGGCCTCGACGCCGTCGCCAAAATCAACTCTCTTCGCCCCATGATTCAAAAACTCCATCAGGCCAATATTCTTGTCAGCCTTTTCCTCGATCCCGACCCCCGCCAAATCGATGCTGCCGCCACCCTCCAAGCCCCGGTCATCGAACTGCACACCGGTCGTTACGCCGACGCGGATCCAACTCAACGTCCGTCCGCTTTCACAAAGCTACGGGAAGCCGCGCAAAAGGCCCATGAGTTAAAAATCCAAGTCAACGCCGGCCACGGACTTCGCCTCTCTAATCTTCCCGATCTCCTCCCCCTTCCCCACCTCCACACCCTCAACATCGGTCACTCTCTCGTCACCCACGCCATCAAAGTAGGCCTTGAACAAAGTGTCCGGGACTTCCTCCAATCCATCACAAAAAAATGAACCCCGAAAGAATCCTCGGCCTCGGCATGGATCTAGTCGAAATCGACCGCATCGAAGACTCCCTCAACCGCTTCGGCGATCGGTTTCTTGAACGTATTTTCCTTCCCAACGAAATCGCCTACGCCCAAACCCAAGCACGCCCTGCCACTCACCTCGCCGCCCGCTTCGCCGCTAAAGAGGCCACCTCCAAAGCTTTCGGCACAGGCATCGGCCAATTCTTGCCTTGGCTCGGATTGGAAATCGGTCGCCACTCAACCGGAGAACCTTTTCTCCGCTTTCATCACGCTGGTGCTACCCTTGCTCAAACTCGAGGCATCACCCGCTCTCTTGTCACCCTCACCCATACCCGAACCCACTCCGCCGCCACCGTCATCCTTCTTGGCCCATGATCATTCTCCCTCCCGACCTCGCGCGGACTTGGGAAGAAAAAAGCATCCAAGCGGGTGCCCGCATCAAAGATCTCATGCGCCAAGCCATCGCGGGGGCGCTCCCTGAACTCACACCTTTCCTTCCATCGCCCAGCGTCGCCCTCATCCTCGTCGGTCCAGGCCATAACGGAGACGATGCTGTCCTTCTCGGCCTCGAACTCAAAGATCTCGGTTGGTCCGTCGAATACCTCCTCTCCCGCCCCGTCGGTCGGCGTCTTCATCCTGACTCTCGGATCAAACCCAAACTCTGGAAAAAAGCCATCGTCTGGCCCGCCAAACCCTCCCGCTTTCTCCAGACCCAAGGACCTCGACTGGTTATCGATGGACTCCTTGGCCTCGGCTCCATACCTCCACCCCGTCCCGCCGAAGGGGCAATTCTTGCTTGGGTCGCTCAAGAAAAACGCGCAGCCGACCTCTATGTTGCCATCGATCTTCCCTCGGGCCTCCACCCCGCCACCGGCGCCGTCCCCGGTCCAGTCTTTCCCGCTGATCTCACTCTCGCTCTCGGCTCAGTTAAAACGGGTTGCCTACGCGACTCCGCTCTTCCTGTCGTCGGCCAACTACGAGGGGTTCCTATCGATTTCGGCACCCCCTCCCCAAAACTCGCTGCCGATCTCTTTCTCCCGCAAGAAGCTTGGAAAATAATTCGCTCTCGCTCCGCCTCCCTTCATAAGCATTCCGCTGGCACCGTCCACCTCTGGGCAGGCTCGGCCCAATATCCAGGAGCAGCCAATCTCGCCTCCTCAGGTGCTCTCCGCTCAGGTGCAGGATTTGTCCGCCTTTTTACCGATCGCACCGTCGCCACCCCCCTTTCCCCCCATCTGCCCGAACTTCTCCTCACGCCCATCAAGCTTGGCTCTTTTCCAAATCCAGAAATCTTTCTCCACCGTGCCTCCGCTGCCCTCGTCGGGCCAGGCCTGCCTCCCTCTCCCGCTTTGAAAAATTTTCTAACGCAGCTTCTCCCTATCGCCAAAATTCCCCTTGTCCTCGATGCCGGCGCACTCGAAATCATTGCCGCCTATCCCGCTCTCCTCGCTACTGCTACCTGCCCTCTTCTTCTCACCCCTCACACAGGAGAGCTGGCCCTACTCCTCGGCCATCCCATCACCGATCGAGCAGACGCCGCTCAAGAATGGCTCAAAAAATTCCTCTCCACTCTCCTCATCGCTAAAGGAGCCCACACGCTCATCGCCACATCCTCACACCCTTTCAGCTTCAACGGTTCAGGGGGACCCGCCCAAGCCACCGCAGGTATGGGCGACCTTCTCGCTGGTCTCCTCGCGGGTCTTCTGGCTTCAGGCTACCCTCCCTACGACGCCGCACGCCTCGCCGTCTCTTGGCATGGCCTCGCCTCCGATCAAGTCGCGCAATCTGGCGGTCCAGCCGTTCTCGCCTCCGACGCCGCTCAATACCTTTCTACCTCTTGGCGTGCTCTCATCCATCGTGCAAAGTAGGAACTCATGATCTTTCGCGATCTCCGCACCACGCGCCTTGGACTACAAATCATCGATGGCCTCTGCGCTACTGGTGCCATGCTCCTGGCTTACCTGATCCGAATCCAGTTTCTGCCTCGTTTTGCTTTTATGGAAAGTCGCGAAATCGGACAAATTTCTGTCTATTTGCCATACGCCATCCTCATGGGCCTCCTTGCCCCAGTCATTCTCGAAAGGCGCGGCATCTATCGCCACTTCTCTGTTCGAAAACGCGGAGGTGTCTTCAGCTCAATGATGGAAGTCTCTCTTGTCCTTTTTCTCATAGCTGTCTCCTTAATCTTTTTTTTAAAAGAAAGCCCTAGCCGCGTCGTCTTTATCCTCTTCATCCCTATCTATTCTTTCATTCTCTTTGTGCGAGAAGAATTATTCCGTCGCCTCAGCCAATCGCGCCGCCAAGCAGGTCAATACTCCGCCAACCTCATCCTCATCTCCGATTCCGAAACCAGTGCCGAACGCTGGTCCAATCTCTTTGCCGATTCGGCCACCTCCGTTCGCGTCGCCCACCTCCTCCATCCCAAACAAAACTCAATTGAAGATTTCATTGAAATTCTCCACCGAGAATCAGCCGGCGTCGTTCTTTTTGAAGTCGAGCCCAGCAACCTCCCTTGGTCCGTCAAAGCCATTCAGGCCTGTGAAGAAGAAGGGGTGGAAGCTTGGCTAAGCACTGATTTCGTAGGAAACCAAATCGCCCGAGCCCACTTCGAGGATATCATGAACCGTAACCTCCTTGTCTTCCGCTCCGCTCGAGGCGGAACCTGGCAATCCATCTTAAAAATTCTTTTCGATCGTCTGATCAGTGCCCTTCTTCTCCTACTCCTTTTCCCCGTATTTGCCATCATCTGGATCGCCATCCGACTTGAATCCACCGGGCCCGCCCTTTTCCTTCAACAACGTAGCGGTCGTCATGGCGACCCTTTCACCATGTACAAGTTTCGCACCATGGTCAGTAATGCAGAAATGCAGCACGCCGAACTTAAAGCCCTCAACGAAATGAGTGGCCCAGTCTTTAAGATCAAAAAAGATCCTCGGGTCACCAAAGTCGGTAACTTCCTCCGCTTCACCTCTCTCGATGAGCTCCCCCAACTCTTCAACGTCTTTTTTGGCCAGATGAGCCTCGTCGGGCCCCGCCCCCTTCCCACCTATGAAACTCTCGCCATGACCGCCAATGCCCAACGACGCCGACTCAGTGTCACCCCAGGGATGACTTGCCTCTGGCAAATCTCAGGCCGCAACGAAGTAAAGGATTTCTCCGATTGGGTTCGCCTTGATCTCGAATATATCGACCAGTGGTCTTTCTGGCTCGATATCCAAATCCTCCTTCGCACCATCCCCGCCGTTCTTTTCGGTCGTGGTGCCCGCTAGCCCGGTGGGGTCGTAGATCAAATATTGCATTATGGTAGCTTAATCAAAATGTTACCCCTCCTCCTCGATCAGCCCGTCTCTAACTGGGATCTCCCTCGCGACCAGCCTTACCGCGAAAAACAGATTCGCACCTGGATCCTCCAGCGATTCGTCTCCTCTTACGATGAAATGACCGACCTCTCTCTCCCGCTCCGCACCTCCCTCGCTTCCCGCTTCCGACTCCGTGCCGCAGAACCCATCACCATCCAAGGATCCGAAGACACCACCCGAAAGTTCCTTTGGAAACTTGGCGATGGATCGCTCATCGAATCCGTTCTCATCCCAGCCACCCTCAGCAAAACCGGAACCCGCAGTGCCCGCCTCACAATCTGCGTCTCCAGCCAAGTCGGTTGTGCCTACGGTTGCCGCTTCTGCGCCAGCGGACTCGATGGCTGGCGCCGAAATCTCACCGCCGCCGAAATCATCGGCCAAGTCCTCGAAGCCGCTCGGATCGCTGGGCGCCGAGCCGACAATCTTGTCTTCATGGGCATGGGCGAACCCTTAGCCAATCTCCCCAATCTCCTCTCTGCCCTCGATCTCCTCATCTCCCCCGCCAACATCGGTATGGGCGCCCGCCATGTCACCATCTCCACCAGCGGCCTCGCCCCCCAAATCGAAGAACTCGCCCACCACCCCTTCCCCTTCCGCCTCGCCCTCTCCCTCCACGCCGCCAGCGATGAGGTCCGCGATCAAATCATGCCCGTCAATAAACGCTACCCCATGGAACGCCTCCTCGCTGCCTGCGATATCTTTATCGCTGCTCGTAAAAAACTGATCTTCTTCGAATACATTCTCCTCGCAGGCATCAACGATAGCCCCGAACAAGCCCGCCTCCTCGCCCAACACGCCAAACGACTCCACGCCAAGGTCAACCTCATCCCCTACAACAAAGTCGAAGGGCTCCCCTACGAACGACCCACCGAAGACGCCATCCACCTCTTCTGCCGAACTCTTCTGGCCGCCGGAGTTCGCGCAACCGTCCGTCGCGAAAAAGGCCACGATATCGACGCCGCTTGCGGCCAACTCCGACTCCAGAAAATGCAAGAAGACAAAAAAATCTAAACCATCCGCCTCTTATCTTCTCACTGCGTCGGCTTCGTTTTTTTTCTCAACCATAGATTCGCCGAATCAGCCTCATTCGGATTCACCGCCTTGACCATTCGCGGCACCTCAATCGTTCTCTCCACTCGCGCAAACATCTCCGAAACAGGATCTCCGTCCTCATCAATTAGCTCCACCAGCAAGCGGTGTCTTCCCTCCGCCAAACCACCCCAAGGATACGACTCTTCTTTACTCAGAATCGTCTCCACCCCGTCTAACTGTGCTTTCACCCTAAACTTATCTTTTGCCAAGGGTGCGTTATGCGCCCGAAAATCTAGCCATACTTTTCCTTCCCCATCAGGATACACCACCCCTTCTTGAGGCAGATTCACCGTTAAGTACGGACTGTTCCAAGGCTGGAAATTGGAAAAATCTTTCCTCCTTACAAAGAAGTTGATCCGATCACTCGCCTCCAAATCCGCCAGCATCTTTCCATCCGGTTTGACCGCGTAGACCCGCAACGAATGCGCCCCTGGAGCCAAACTACGCAAAATTGTCGGCTTACGCTCGCTCGCTTGTTCCATCGGCGAGCCGTTGTCCAATATCACATGCAAACGATTCCCACCCTCGCCTAAAGCATAGTTCTCTACCCCCACAAACACATCTACCGTCCCCCAGTCCACCACTTGTCCGTCCAACGGAGACTCAATCTTCACCCGTATCGGCTGCTTAGGATCAATCGGTTGCCCCGTGTCCGTTTTCGGCTTATCCACCCTCTCCGCTTTTCGCACCACCTCCTCCACAGGTGTGGCTAAACGCACCTCCTCCTCCAGCGCCTCCGCTTTTCGCACAGGCTCTTCCCCTAGCTGACCCCAGGCAAAACCAACCCCCACCCACATCCATCCAATCACACAGCACCGAGTTTTCATTCCTCCGATCATCCCACTTCTCTGCCTCCCATAAACCATTAAACTAGATCCCGCCCATGCCCTCCCTCCAGCTCCCCTGCCCCCTCGACTGCCCCTCCACTCTCCTCGGAGGGCAAAGCTTCTGCTGGAATGAGGTTTCTCCAGGAACTTTTTCCGGCTGGATCGCCCACCAGCCCGTTCGTCTTTCCTCCGCCGCCCAAACTCTCCATTGGGATAATCCAAATCTCTCCCCAGCTCAGCTCTGCCACTATTTCAGTTTCGATCTCCCTTGGCACTCTCTTCTCGCCACCTTCCCCGCCTCCGACCGCTCCCTTGCTACCGCTCGAAAAGCTTACCCTGGCCTGCGAGCCCTCCGCGAAGACCCTTGGGAATGCCTCGCCAATTTCATCTGCTCATCCCTCAAACAAATTGTCCAAATACGCCAGATCAACGCCCGCCTTCGAAAGGCTTTCGGCGGTCACCACCATCTTTTCCCATCCGCTAGCCTTCTCGCTCACGCGGGTGAAACCGCCCTCCGCTCCTGCGGCCTCGGCTATCGTGCCAAACACCTCTTCGCTACCGCCCAAATCATCGCAACCCAACCCTCGCTTCTAGAAATCCACTCCTCGCTACCCACCCCGCAAGCTGCCGCCCACCTCGAACTCTTGCCAGGAGTCGGCCCCAAAATCTCCCGCTGCGTCCTGCTATACGCTTACAGTCGTTGGGACGCTTTCCCAATCGATGTTTGGGTCGATCGTCTCTTACGAGAACTCTATTTTCCCAAGAAAAGAAAACCCTTTCGCAGTTCCGAACTCGAGAAGTGGTCCCAAGAACACTTTGGCCGCCACCGTGGCCTCGCCCAGCTCCTCCTCTTTCACTGGTATCGCACCCGTCCGAAACTCGCTCGCTCAGAAAAGCGCCTGCCCCACCGCTCCCCTAAACAGAAGTGACCTGTTGAGTCTTAAAGAACTCTTCCGCCGTATTCAGCTGATCCGCACCACCAAAAATAAATAACTCATCTCCCATGCCGACCTTCTCGTTCGGCCCTGGCGAAACCACATTCCCGTCCGCCCTCTCAATCGCCACCACCACTACCCCACTTCGTTTTCTTAGCTCAATTTCGTGCAAAGTCTGCCCCACCAATGGGGAATCTTTTTCAACCCGATAAGAGCGAACTTGCGAATTTCCTGGAAGCTGAATCGGCGGTTGATCTGGCACCACTTGCCACGTTTTTTGGATGCTCTCTTGACCCTGCGAATAGATTTTCACTAATCGGCGCCGAATCCCCAACCCCAGAAAAGCCACCGCCCCCACAAGCCCGAGAACCAAGTGGGCACTCGGCAAAAGCGGACTACTAATTAAAATCAAATAAAACCCCAGCAGGATGTAACCAATGCCACAAACCAGGAATGTAGCCAAAGCCCGCGTCGGTCCCACGCTCTCGTTGCCCTCTCCTCGCCGAAACGCCATCTCGGATACTAGAATTCCAAGAGCATGGTATTTCCGAATAAAAGCAACCACCACCGGTAACGCCAAGAGAGCCCCGCCTAGCCAGAAAAGAGGCGCTCCCCACCAAGCAACTCGAAATATTTCTGGCAACTGATTCTGATAGGCTTGCCAAAGACCCACCGCCCCGACAATCGGTGCCGTCATCAACACCAACTGCAATCCCAACTGTCCGAGAAGTTTTCGTACCATCGAACGCGCCGTAGCACGACGATTATTCGGAGCAGACTGGTAACCTTTCCATCCCGAATGATACCAGCCCCAGAAATCCACAAACCAACGGGGCCCTCGGCGCTCCAACCAATCGGCCATCGGCCCTGACCACGAGATTAGGTAAGGCGTGGTTAACGTCGTCACAGCCGAAACCAAAACTGCCAGCGAATACAATCTCGACCCCGTCGCTCCCAGCGCCATCCCCAAGCCCGCAATGATAAAGGAAAACTCACCAATTTGAGCCAGGCTCATTCCCGCCCTCAACGCCGCTCGTATATCGCACCCACCCAACAAAGCTCCGAAAGTAACCCACCCAATCTTTCCGAAGATCAGCACCAGCGAGATTAAGGCCACCTGACCCGCCCCTTCCAAAGACAGGTCAAAACGAATCAGCATTCCCGACGAGGTGAAAAAGATTGCGCTAAATAAGTCTCGCAACGGCGCAACCAGTCGCTCGATCCGGTGCACCTCTTTCACTTCCGCCACAACCGCCCCGACCAAGAAAGATCCTAATGCAATACTGTAGCCTAACTTTGCCGACCATAAAGCGAGACCGAAAACCAGACCCAGCACCGTGATCAAGAGAACCTCGTCCGATCGGCTCTTGCCCGCTAGCGAGATGAGCCGCGGAATGACAAGGAAACCTACCACCGCCACCGCCACGCAGAAAAGAATCAACTTCAGTAAGCCCTGTCCCGAAGAAGCCAAGTCCACCTCGCCCGTCGTGCCCAACCGCGTCAACAGTCCCATCATGGCAATCGCCAGAATGTCCTCCATAATCAAAATCCCGAAAATCAACTTGGCAAAGCCTTGACGCAAAAATCCCAGGCTCTCCAGCACCTTGGCGATAATTGTCGTAGAAGAAATCGACATAATCGCTCCGAGAAAGATCGAGTCCATCGCACTCCAGCCGAAGTACCGCCCCAACCGTTCCCCTAAGAAAAACATCGCTCCGACTTCTACCACCGCCGCCACCACCGCCGTCACCCCCACTTCCTTCAACTTTCGAAAACTAAAATGCAGACCAACCGAAAACATCAACAAGACCACCCCTAACTCCGCCAAGGACTTAATTTCCTCCTCGTTCGAGACAAAACTGAAAGGAGGTGTATTCGGACCAATCAAGACCCCAACCAAAATATATCCCAGGACGACTGGCTGTTTTAGTCGCTGACAAATCACCGCCGCCACCGCTGCGGAGGCCATGATCAAGGCTAAGTCTTGGACCAAAATCATTCCGTGCATCTCTCTTTTCTCGCAGATTTTCCAAGATCTTAAACCCTTAAACCCTAGCCCCCTTTTGACACCCTCTCCCCCCTCCTTTACCCTATTCCCATGATTCAGCTGACCGATCGCGCCGCCCTCCATATCAAAACTCTTTCCGCCTCAGATCCAACCCAAGGTCTTCGTCTCTTTATCGAGAAAGGTGGATGCGCTGGCTCCTCCTACGGGATGCGCATTGCCAGCGCCGAACCGTCGGATGAAACATTAGAGAAAGATGGCGCCCGTCTTTTCGTCGCCGCGGATAGCGCATCCCTCCTCAGCGAATGCCTTCTCGACTACGAAGAAGAACTGACCCACACCGGATTTAAAATTGTTAATCCCAAAGCCAAGCAAACCTGCGGTTGCGGCACCTCGTTTGAGGCCTGAACGCCTCTCCGCCCCTTGGACTTTCTGGGACGCTCTTCGCCCAGGTCTCCTTGCTGTCCGCACCTTCTATCGCATCTTCCTATTTTTCCAGGCCATTGGGATTGCTCTCTTTTTTTCCTACCACCATTCAGCTGCGGTCCACACGGCCTGCGACTCTTTTGCTCAATGGAAGACAGAAGGGGGAATCGCCCTCAGCGCGCTTCTTACCGCATTAGCTGGCACGGTTCTGCCTGAACTCGCACGTACTATTGTCGGGCCTGACCGAACCTGGGATTTAACCCGACTCCGCCGCCTGGGTTGGAATTTTCTTTTTTTCGCCGGCAACGGACTCCTCGTGGATCTTTTTTACCTCCTCCAAGCAACCCTCTTTGGAGTCGGAGCTACCTGGCAAGTCGTCGCCCCTAAGATCGCCCTCGATTTTTTCGGATTCATTCCTTGGTTCGCCCTTCCCCTCGCCGTCAGCTACTTCCTTTGGCTGGAACTCGGTTGGTCGCCTCTGCGCATTCTCCGATCCTGGAGCTGGCGCCTCTATCGAGATCGCGTCCTACCCCTTATTCTTCCTGACTTCGTCTATTGGGGACCACTCCTCATCATTCTCTATGGCCTTCCCCTCGCGCTCCAAGTTCCGTTCTTTCTTCTCGCCCTTTCAGGTTGGAGTCTCGCCTTTGTTTTCATCGGTTCCCACGGGCTAGAGAAAAAGTCCGAGCCCACCACCCCTTAATTGCCCCCAATCCAGAGGACCCCTATCCGCAAGGATTCTTAGAGCCCGCAACGTCGGTGAATCAACTTTTCGTAGCGCAAGTGGCGATGAGCGTTGCCCGCATCCCGCAACCCTTTCCGACCGATTTTCTTTCCTAATTCAGGATCTCCTTCCAACCGCGTGGTAAACTCATCCCCACCTTCATTCCAAGTCGCCATCGCGTGCTTCTGGACCGCTTCATAAGCCTTCCGCCGTTCCAATCCTGCTCGAGTCAAAGCCAGCAGAGCCCCTTGAGATGCCCACAGCCCACGCGAGGCCTTGAAGTTTGCCAACATACGTTTGCCATCCGCCTTATGTCCGCGAACCAAAGCTTCTAAATCCGCTAGAATGAAATCCAAAAGAACGGTTGAATCGGGAAAAAGAATCCGCTCTGCCGAACTATGGGAAATATCTCGCTCGTGCCAAAGCGCCACGTTTTCCAAAGCAGCCACTGCGTGCCCTCTAACAATCCGCGCCAATCCACAAATCCTCTCTGCGTTCACTGGATTCCGCTTGTGCGGCATCGCACTGCTTCCCTTCTGACCCTTGGCAAAAGGCTCCTCCACCTCCCCCACCTCCGTCCTTTGCAGGTGCCGAAACTCGGTCGCCCATCGTTCCGCACTCGCCGCCACCAAGGAAAGTGCCAAGGCAAATGCCGCATGCCGATCTCGCGGCACGACTTGCGTCGCTGCACCAGGCTTCAGCTTTAGTTTTTTACAAACGTACGCTTCGATCGAGGGATCAAGGTGGGCATAGGTGCCCACCGCACCCGAAAGTTTTCCAACCGATATCTCATCCCGTGCCGCCAACAGCCTCTCCTCCGCTCGGCAAAACTCATCATGCAAGAGGGCCATCCGAATCCCATGACTTGTAGGTTCCGCATGGATTCCGTGGGTCCTGCCAATTGTTAGCATTCCCCGATGCTTGCGCGCGCGCATCGCCGCCGCCGCCTTCACCTTGCGTACGCCAACTAGGAGGAGATCGGCCGCATCCCGCAACTGCCAAGCCAAAGTCGTATCCAAAATATCGGATGAGGTCAGACCCTGATGAATCCACCGCCCTGCAGGACCCACATGGGAAGCAACATCTTCTAAAAAAGCCAAAACATCGTGCCGCGTGCGGATCTCATTACGACGCACCTGCCGAATATCGAATTTAGCTTTTCGCCGAATCGTGCGCGCATCTTTCCGCGGGATGATTCGGCGGTTAGCCATCGCTTCACAGGCCAAAATCTCGATTTCTAGCCAACGCGCGAGCTTGGCTTCTTCGGACCACAACGAACTCATCTCAGGGCGGGAATATCGGGAGATCATTAAGAATCTAAAGTGCTGAAGAAGAACAAATCAAACAAGTGCCAACCCAAACTTATTAACGAGGATTTTTAATTACAGACTGGTAGGTTCCACGCCCCATCGGCTGAAAAAGGCTTTCACAACCTCAGGCCGCCGTCCGACTTCTCCCAGCATAAAGACTGTCACCGCCTTGTCCTCCCCATATCCCGTCATCCAAAGACAACCCCCGTAAGAGCCGGTCTTGGCCCGCAAGAAAACCTTCTCCCCCTTCCAAACCAACGCCTCCTGCAACTTTTTCCCCACTTTGCCGTTCCAAGGAGCGGTGCCACGCATCCACCCCACCGCCATCGAATGCTCCCTTAGCACGGTTGTTTTCAGCTCCCCTCCGTGGACCGCCTCCTGGCCTCCTGCTCTCATCCAACTCTTCAGTATCTTTCCCTCAATCAGACCACTCCGCTCCGCGTACTCCCCCAAAATCTCTCCTCCCATTTTTTCCGCTAAAAGGGCAAAGGGCGGGTTGATCGATTTTTGCAACGACTGCCTCAACCCCAAACTGTCTGCCCCCTTCAACGGTGTCTCTACATCTTGGACCAATCCCTGATCCAGCGCCGCCCACGCAATCACCACTTTGAAAGTCGAAGCCGGTTCTCGCGCTACATCCATCTCCACTTTGCTTCCCGTCACCACCTGCATTTCCCCGATCTTCGGCGTCTCCAAAATCGTCATCCCATCCGGGTACTTTTCCTCAGCTAAAGCAGCAGACCAGACCCCTAACCAGCCAATGAGCAGTGCCATCCACATGTCCAAAACCTATCCCGAATCTTAAAAACGATCGAGACTCCCTAAAATAGCCCCGAATAACCGCCTAACCGCTATGTGAATAACTTTGTAAGAACATTCGGTGTCACCATATATAAGTATTATCTATCAACGACTTTGAATAAGAATCGATATCTTGATAACTCCTTGCCAACAAGTCCCTTGATGGGGCCAGAGGTCCGATTTCAAAAACCACCCTTTTAGACTATTGAATTCCAATGACTTACATGGGGTCGTAGGTCATGCAAGACATTGTAGCCCAATATTTTACAATCCAAATTTTTAAAGCTGGGGTCGTAGGTCGGGGGTGTGGCTGAGGTTTAGGCTCTATTTGACCTGGATTTCGGCATCGTCAAACTTGATCGCACCTGCCCTCGGAATTTCATCTAAGCTTGGGGTGATGGATAGGATCACACGGACTACATCCGTGCACGCGACTCCCTCCACCTCAATGGCGTGCCAAGCTTCGTCTGTAGGAAAATATTTGAGTGGCACCCTCTTCTGCGCCAAAACCTCCTGCCAACCATTCTTACTATACTCCAAACGCAACTCCACGAATTCTGCCTTAGCCTGATTATCTAATAAAGGATCCACCAATATATAAATTGAGAATTTCACCTTTTGCCCCACCTTGACATCTTTCACCTCCTGCCAAACGCCCGAATCAGCTTCCGACGGAATTTGCCAGTGATGATACCCTAAGACCGCCTTCCCCGTTCGCACAGGCTTCCAATCAGTCTCGCGATTGATCCACTCTCCCCACCGGGTCCAACCCACCGCTGTATCCGAAGGTGTGCCCCCTTGCTCAAAGGAACCGTTAATCAACTCAGGGGCTGCCTGTGCCTGCTGGTAGTAAGACCCCAGCACCGCCACGCCGATACAAAACAAAATTCTTTTCACTATTCTACTTCTCTTTAGACCACCCTAGTTGGTACAGCTTGGATTGAGGATTCTCACTCTCCTCAATCTGGTACAAAGGCCTTTGCCCATTAATTCCATCTCGTAACACCGTCGCACTGGCAGTTCCCACGTGCCCATCTGCGTACGCCAGATTCATGACTGTATTGGAACTTCCTCGATAGTGAGACCAGTTGGTATTGGGCGTGTCCGAGTAAACGTAGTCAAAAAAAACCACCGCCTCACTCACCTTAAAGAGAGGCCATTTGTTTGCTTGATACTTATTATATCTATAATGACTGCGACCAATTGGCCACTCTGAGCTAGGGGTATTCAGCTCTTTACTCAATTGAGGATGGCGACATGTTGCTGGGCACTGG
>CANESK010000033.1 GCA_947441075.1 Verrucomicrobia subdivision 6 bacterium | reverse complement strand
GCACGGTGACCGGCATGATGAACACCTTCAGCATGATGGGTGGGGATGAGCTGGGAGCCCCTACCGCCATCACGGGCGGTATCGCCGAGGGTCTGATCGCGACCGCATTCGGTCTGTTGATCGCCATTACCTGCTTGTTCCCGAACAACTATCTCAATGCCCGAATCGAATCAGCCCAACACGAAATGGAAGATGCGGGTCGCCGACTCGAACTAATGCTCATGGCAGAAAAGGCCTTCGAAAGGGCCAGTCATTCCCACGGAGGGGGTCATGGAAATCCTCCTCCCGCCCCACGTTCGACTCCACCTCCAGCTCCCATGCCTGTTGCGTCTTCCTCCCCATCCACCGCAGCCACCCGCATGCCCGTGGCTCCTCCCAGCTCGGTTGTGCCCCCAGCAACCCCCGCGCCATCTCTTCCTACGGTGACTTCCCCGACTCCTCGCCTCCAAGCCAAACCTGCGATCCCCGCGAATAAACCGGCCGCTGGGAAAATTGGCCTCAAGCTTCTTTCCCTCTTTAAGCCCAAATCCAGCGGCCCCTCCACAGGAAAGGCCTAAGCAAAATGGCAGGCGGAGGCGGCGGTGTTTCCAGAGGAGGGCGCAAAAAAGCCCGAATCGAAATCATTCCTCTGATCGACATCATGTTCTTCCTTCTCGCTACCTTCGTCATGGTTTCCCTTTCCATGGTCAAGAACGAGGGTGTCTCCGTCATGCTCCCCGGCTCCAGCACCTCCGAGGCGAAGGAGAAGGACGACAGCATCACCACCGTTTCCGTCGCAGAAAGCGGTGACGTCTACATCAATCAGGAAAAAGTTACGATGAGCCAACTCCCTCTCCGCCTCTCTTCCATCAAAGCCTCTAACCCAGATCCGAAATTTACCCTCAATGCCGACGCCCGCGCCAATTTCGACAAAGTGGTCGTTGTCCTAGATGAAATCCGAAAGCTCGGCATCACCAAAATCGGTATCTCCACCAAAACTCGATAATGAGTCCTGTCTCTCCTCCTCCTCTTCCCCGGCCTACCCCCCCCGCCTCGCGGTCTCCCAATTTTCAGACACGAAAGGAGTCCAATCTTTATCCCCTCTGCATGGCCGCCATCTTGGGCCTGGCCCTCTTCTTGGTTGTCGTCGTAGGCGGAATCCTTTTTCCCGTCTCTAATTTCGAGAAGAAGAAAAAAGCCGAAGACATTCAAGAAGTAGATATCTCCAATATCAAAAAGCCAGACACCGAACCTCCCAAAGAGGACGTCGAACAGGAGAAAGAACCACCCCCTCCAGCCCCCATCATGGAAAATGTCAATGTGGCCGCCCCCCAGATGGATGACGCTCCCGCCCTCGCTCCGATGAGCTTGAGCGATCTCGAATCCGCCCTCGCCCCTGGTGGTGGCGGTGGGATGTTTGGTGGAGGCGGAGGCTTCCAGTCGGGGCGCATCGGCGGAAAAGGCGGCCCTGGAGGAACAGGCACCGATATGGATCAAGCCTTCTCCATGGCCGACCTCGATCAAAAACCGCGCGCCGTCTACCAACCCGCCCCAACCTATCCCGCCGCCCTCCGCTCCCGGAAAATCGATGGCGTGGTCACAGTAATATTTGTGGTCGATGCCAGCGGACGAGTCGCCAATGCCAAGGTGGAGAAAAGTTCCGACCCCGCGTTCGATAAGCCTGCCCTCGATGCGGTGCGCAAATGGAAGTTTGAACCCGCAATGAAAGAGGGCCGCAAAGTATCGGCCAAGATGCGTGCCCCCATCCGCTTCGACACGAAGGCCTCCTCATGAAAAAAATTCTCCTTCTTTTCTTGGGCTGCGCTCTCCCCCTGTTTGCCGAGCCAGCAGATCCCTCGGCTCACGATCCCAAACCTGCCCCTGGCTCCCCTGGCGCCACTCGGGCTGCAGTCATGCAAATCTTCGCCGATCCCGACTTCCGCAAACGAGCGATCGAAAACTTCAATATCTCCAGCGATCTCGAGCCCAAACTTCCTGCCACCGAGAAAGAGGCCTTTACCAAGATCGCCGACCTCGCCGCGACCGACGTCGTCAAAGCCTACTTCGAATTAAAATCCATCGTTACCGCCGATTCGAGTGCCGTGTTCGACTTCACCCTCGGCTCAATCGCCTACCAGCTTAACCGACCGAACGAAGCTGCTAAATACCTTGAGAGTGCCACTCGTAAATTCCCCAATTACCTCCGTGCTTATAAAAATCTCGGCTTAATTCAACTTCAACAGGGCCGAACCGATGATGCGATCAGGAGTCTAACTCGCTCAATCGAGCTGGGCGGAGGGGACGGCAACACCTTCGGCCTCCTCGGTACCGCCTACGTTTCAAAGGAAAATTTTGTCTCGGCCGAGGGGGCTTTCCGTAATGCTCTCCTTCTTCAGCCCACGACCCCCGAGTGGAAGCTGGGTCTGGCTCGTTGCATCTTTCGCCAAAACAAGTACGCCGAGGCCGTCTCACTGATGAACGACTTAATCGAACGGCAACCCGACAAACCTGAATTTTGGCTCCTCTTAGCTAGCGCCCACCTCGGGCTCAAAGAACCTATCGCCGCAGCCACCTGCTACGAAATGATCGACCGGTTAGGAAAGTCCACCCCCGACACATTGACCTCCTTGGCCGACATCTACATCCAAGAATCGAACTATCCCTTGGCAGTTGAGACCTACCTGCGTGCCCTCGATCTCAAACCTGGCCAGAAGATTGATCGCCCCCTTCGTGCTGCCGAGGTGCTCAATGGTAAGGGCGCTCCAGTAGAGGCGGGCATCCTTTTGGAAAAATTAAAGATTTATGCAGGCAACAATATCGATGCGGACAAAAAGAAAAAGATGTTGAAGCTGGAAGCCAAAATCGCCTCGGCCCAAGGCAAAACAGCCGAATCCGCTGCTGTCTTGGAGCAGATTCTCAAAGAGGATCCTTTGGATGGAGATGCCTTGCTACTCCTTGGGCAACACTATGCGAAAAGTAACCAGCCTGAAAAAGCGATCTTCCTCTTTGAGCGTGCCGAGGGAATGGAGCAGTTTGAGGCGGATGCCAAGGTTCGCCACGCCCAAGTGCTGGTGACCTCAGGCAAATATGACGAAGCTGTCCCCCTCTTAAAACGTGCCCAGGAAATTAAGGCACGGGACAGCATCGCCCGCTACCTTGAGCAGATCGAACGACTCCTCAAAACCCGATCCAAGTAATTTTGCGAGGCCACTCCTTGGCTTCAATTACCCCCCCTTGATTTTCAGCAAACCTAGTCTTTATTGTAGGATATGAAGAGAGTCGCCCAGTTTCTAGCCTTGATGGTTTTCTCTCATGCGATGGCTGCGGTTGACTACTCGGCCTCGCTGGAGCAGAAGGCACGCTCAGGGGATCATCAGGCTCAAATGGATCTAGCGATTGCCTATGAACAGGGCCGAGGAGTGCCTAAAGATGAACGCAAAGCGATGGAGTGGTTTCAAAAGGCCCGCCAAGGGGGATATCCGGATCAGGAGCTAGCGCAACTCAACCAACAGAGGGTGGCTCTTGCCAGCTCCAGAATCGAAATAGCCGTCCAAACCTATCGCACTCAAAATGGCGACCGCCTCCCTACGTCTCTAGCCGAACTTTCCTCATCTGGAATTTTGACCGAAGCGCCCAAAGATCCGTGGGGTCGAGAGATTGCCTATATTCCCTCACCCGATGGTAAGACCTACTCCCTCTTTTCGGTGGGTCCTGATGGTGCTCCCAGAACTTCCGATGACATTGTGGCTCTTCAATCTGGACCCAGTCTGGATGTCGAAACGGCTGCTGGGAGCGAAGAGCCTCCGATGCCGTGGTGGAGGGCTTGGCTGGTCAAGATCTGGAGCTGGCTGACCTTCTGGAGGCGTTAGCCGGTAGCCAGCTGAGATTCGGAAGTCGGGTTTAGGGGCGGCGGATGGGAAAGCCGCGCAAAGGGCGTAAGAAAGGCGGACTACGCCTTACAGCCGAAAATACCACCAAGGCCTCTCTTCGCCGATCGTCCACTCTTCGTGGAGATCGTCCGACAGGGTCGATTCCTTAACGACCCCATTTTTGCCTGGGAAATAAACTGTGCTTTCAACATCAGCTTCCTCGTATCGAATTTTGGGGGTTGTTACGATCTCCACGCTGACAAGATGGTCTTTCTTCTGCACTTTGCCAGCAACGTTTGTGTGACATTTTTGCAAATGTTTTCCCCGACTTGCTCGCACTTTGCCTCGCTTCGCCCGTCCCCTATCTCGACGTGGCACTTATTCCCCTGCATGCCAGAAGAGTGAAATTCTGCATCTTTCCTCTCGGTCTTTTATTCCTGACGGGAGCGATTTCCGGAGGCCAAACTCCGCTGGCTGCACCTGCCCCCGCCTCTATGGATGAAGAAAATTATGTCCCCCCGTGGAAGATGGATGATTCTAAAGAGAGCACAGGCTTCGACTGGTACGTTGCTCCTGCCTTGGGAATTTCCATGATCAGCGATACCGATATTAATCAGTTTTCAGGAAGCACCAGCGGCACAACCGTGAGCAGTGGAGCCGCTACCCTTGCCTTCAACCCAGGATTTCGGATGGACTGTCCGATTGGAGCCAAAATCACCGACTGGTTTGCGCTGGAATTCGCTCCTGGGTTTATGCTGAACACGATTCAGTACATCGAGCCCACCAATGGATCTCTCTCGATCGGCAGCCAGACCGTATCGCAAAATGCTCAGGGCTCCCTAGTGGGCGACTACTATCAGATCCCGATGCTTGCCAACTTCCTCTTTACCATTCCAATTCACCCCCAATTCACCATCACAGCGGGATTTGGCGTGGGAGGCATGGTGTCTGCAGCCCAAACAACTTCTCTCCAAGGCGTTTCACTGGAAGGCTCTGACGGAATCGGCACTGCCCTCTCCTTTGCGTACTCGGGCCAATTTGGACTGGATTTTCCCTTCTCGGAAAAAATGCAGGCAGGCTTGTACTACAAATACACCGGAACGGGGGAGCAGGATTTTACAGGCGGCAACTTCTTCCAATTTGTCCAGAATAACAACGGGACCTCCACTCAGAGCGTTCAAGGCTACTTCCTCTATCGGTTTTAACCCCCCCAACATCTCTTAGATATAAAATGGGGTTTTAGGTCAAAAGTCTGTTTTAACCTAAAATATTGCCTCGGCTAGGGCTCGAACCTAGGACCCGGTGATTAAGAGTCACCTGCTCTACCAACTGAGCTACCGAGGCGTAAGCAAAACACCATACCGCCCCCGGCCCCCCTCGGCAATTCCAGACCACCTCAGATTTTCTTCGGTTCCACTCCCTCGTCGCCCGCCAAAATTAGCGCCACCACCACCAAGCCCAAATGAATCCCAATATCCGCCACCGTCGATTGACCCCCAATTAACATCTGCCCAAACGCCAAAGAAATATAAAGGAACCCCGCTAAAACCAATGGCACCCGATTCCTCCCTGCCACCAAAATCCCCGCCCCTAATAATATCTCGGCATAGGGCAAGCCACCGACAAACAATTTCACCGACCAAATCGGCGGGAAAGGACGCTCCAAAAACGGTTGCATCAGCGCGGGCATGACCTGCGCGTAAAACTGAGAAAAACTTAATCCTTTCGGCCCATTGAATTTTCCCAGTCCCGCCGTTAAAAACCGAAGCCCCAGAAATAACTGCAAAAGAAGAAATGCCCAGTCCCGACTTCCCCACCGAATCCAAAACGGCCGCGCGTCCAACGAATCCAATCTCATACCCTTTTCCCCAATCGAAACTCCCGATGCGCCGCACGCACCGCCTTCGATCCCGCCTCTTCATCCACCACCACCGTAATTTTGATCTCACTCGTGCTGATCATCTGAATATTCACGCGAGCCGCCGCCAACGCCCGAAAAAGCTGAGCTGCCACCCCAGTGTGGCTGCGCATCCCAATCCCCACCACCGATAACTTCGCCACCCCCTCCTTAAATAAAATCTGCCGCGCCCCGCCCGAGCGCACAAAAGGCTCAAGAAATTTCCGCACCTTCGCTAACTCCTCTCGTGGCAAGGTAAAGGTAATATCCGTTTGCGCTTTCCCTTGGCGCCCCCCCATGGGTAGCGAAATATTCTGCACAATCATGTCCACATTGATCCCCGCCTTGGCAATTCCTGTGAAAAGTTTTGCCGCCACCCCAGGTCGATCCGCAACCCCCACCAACGTTACCTTCGCCTGGCTTTTTTCTAAACTCACTCCACGCACTACCACCCGCTCCATCGATTTTGCTTCTTCTTTAACCATAGTTCCTCTCGCACGATTGAAACTCGACCGAACCTCAAAGACCACTCCGAACTTCTTCGCAAACTCCACCGATCGCGCCTGCATCACTTTCGCCCCTGTACTCGCCAACTCCAGCATCTCGTCATAAGAAATCTCCGCAATCTTGCGCGCCCCCGGCTCGGTTCTTGGATCCGCTGTGTACACCCCATCCACATCCGTATAGATCTCACACCGCTTCGCTTTCAACACCGCCGCCAATGCAATCGCCGTCAAATCCGATCCTCCCCGCCCCAGCGTGGTTACCTGCCCCTCCATCGTCTGCCCCTGAAATCCAGCCACAATCACCACCCGTCCCAAACGAAGATGCGCTTGCACCGCCTTCGGGCTGACATTGGCAATCCGTGCTTTCATATGGGTGCCGTCCGTCACAATCCCCGCTTGCGCTCCCGTCATCGCCACCGCCGCAATTCCACGGGCCTGCAAAGCAATCGCCAAAAGCGCCGTTGTCGTTTGCTCCCCCGTAGCCATCAGAAGGTCCATCTCCCTCTCACTCGGCTCCGCATGCAAACCCCGTGCCATCTTTAAAAGGCCATCCGTCACCCCACTCATCGCCGAAACCACCACCACCAGCCGATTCCCCTTTCGCCGCGACTCCGCCACTCGTTCCGCCACCTTCTGAATTCTTTCCAAATTGGCCACCGAAGTTCCCCCATACTTTTGCACTAGAAATGCCATATTTTTACTTTGCCACCCGATTCCCCCATACCAAATCCAAAAGTTCACCTTTCCCAGCTCCTCATTCCCCATCCTAGACTTTCACGCCCTCCTGTTTTGATCTAGGATTTATCGATGTCCGACCTACGTTCCCAAACCCTTGCAACCTTCTCTTCTGGCTCCACCTCCTACCACTTTCAAAGCATTCCCAAACTCGGTCAACAACTAGCCCTCGACCTCTCCCGACTTCCCATTTCCCTCCGCATCGTACTCGAATCCGTCCTCCGCCACTGTGACGGCTTTTCTGCTCGCCCCCGCGACGTCGAAAATCTTGCCCGCTGGAATGCTAAGAAACCCGCCTCAGAAGAAATTCCCTTCACCGTTGCCCGCATCGTCCTGCAGGACTTCACTGGCGTACCCCTTCTCGTCGATCTCGCCGCCATGCGCGATGCCG
The DNA here is from genome assembly GCA_947441075.1 of Verrucomicrobia subdivision 6 bacterium. GTDB lineage: Bacteria > Verrucomicrobiota > Verrucomicrobiia > Methylacidiphilales > Verrucolacustridaceae > Verrucolacustris. Next base: position 11,933 of record CANESK010000033.1, on the reverse strand, counting down.
TCGCTCGACTCAAAAAAGATCCGCAACTCATTGAACCCCTCGTCCCCGTCGATCTCGTCGTCGACCACTCCGTCCAAGTCGACGTCAACGGCACCAAGCAAGCCTTCATGCTCAATATGCAGTACGAATTTAAACGCAACCGCGAACGCTACGAATTCCTAAAGTGGGGCCAGCAAGCTTTCCAGACCTTCGGCGTTGTTCCCCCAGGCATCGGTATCGTTCACCAAGTTAACCTCGAGTACCTCGCCCGTGGTGTTTTTACCAAAAAACAAAGCGACGGATCCCTTCTTGCTTATCCCGACTCTCTCGTCGGTACCGATTCCCACACCACCATGATCAACGGTCTCGGCATCGTTGGCTGGGGCGTCGGCGGAATCGAAGCCGAAGCGGGAATGCTCGGTCAGCCTCTCACTTTCCTCACCCCTGAAGTCGTCGGCGTCTACCTCACTGGCGAACTCCCCCCTGCCGCCACCGCCACCGACCTTGCCCTCACCCTCACCCAGATTCTTCGCCAGCACAAAGTCGTTGGTAAGTTTGTCGAATTCTATGGCCCTGGCGCCGCTAAACTCACCCTCCCTGATCGCGCCACCATCGCCAATATGGCCCCCGAATATGGAGCCACCATGGGCTACTTCCCCGTCGATCAAGAAACTCTCGCCTACCTCCAGGGTACTGGACGTCCTCAGGAACTCGTCCAACTCGTCGAAGACTACTATCGCGCCCAAAACCTTTTCGGCATCGCCACCAAAAAGGACGCCATCGACTTCTCTTCCCTTGTCGAACTGGATCTCGGCACCATTCGCCCAAGCGTGGCAGGCCCCAAACGCCCCCAAGACCGCATCGAAATTCCTGCCCTCCAGTCCACCTTTCTCGGCCTTCTAGCCAAGCCCATAGCTGAAGGCGGCTACGGCAAAGATCGCCACCAGTGTGCCCAATTGGCCCAGATATCTCTCTCCATCGACGAACAGGAAATGATCTCCGATCGACCCACTCCAGATCCTCTTCCCAAAGTTTCACAATCGAAAAACCAAACTCCAGTGTCAGCCACGCTCCATAACGGATCGGTCGTCATTGCCGCCATTACCTCCTGCACCAATACCTCCAACCCCTCCGTTATGCTTGCCGCAGGACTCCTAGCCAAAAAAGCAGTCCAGCGCGGCCTGACCGTCCCCGACACCATCAAGGCTTCTCTAGCCCCAGGCTCCCGTGTCGTCTCCGACTACCTTGACGCCACCGGCCTTCAACCTTACCTCGATCAACTTGGTTTCAATCTCGTAGGCTATGGATGCACCACCTGTATCGGCAACTCAGGCCCACTTCCCGCCCCAATCGAGAAAGCAGTCCTCGACCACGATCTCATCACCGCCAGCGTGCTTTCCGGGAATCGCAACTTCGAGGCCCGCGTCCACTCTTCCGTCAAAGCCAACTTTCTTATGTCTCCACCCCTTGTGGTCGCCTTCGCCCTCGCTGGGCGCGTCGATATCGATCTCTCGAAAGACCCGCTCGGCCAAGGGCACGACGGCAAACCCGTCTACCTCCGCGATCTCTGGCCCACACGCGAGGAAGTCGCGCAGGCTATGAAATCCGCACTTAAGCCCGAAGTCTTTCGCCGCCTCTATCGCGATTTCTCTGAGCAAAATCCCGCCTGGAACGAAATTCCCAGTACCCCCGGCCAAACCTACTCTTGGGACCGCCAGAGCACCTACATTCAAGAACCCCCTTTCTTTGCTAACTTCACCCTCCAACCGATTCCCGTTCCCGCTGTCACCCAAGCCCGCTGCTTAGGTATTTTCGGCGACTCCGTCACCACCGACCACATCTCCCCCGCAGGCAACATCAAGAAGACCTCCCCTGCTGGCTCCTACCTCATCGAACACTCCGTGCCTGTGGAAGATTTTAACAGCTACGGCGCCCGTCGAGGAAACGACCAAGTCATGACCCGCGGAACTTTCGCTAACGTCCGCATTAAAAATCTCATGATCCCAGGAGTCGAAGGGGGCACCACCCTTGACCTACTCAACCCTCAACGCCCGCAAATCTCCATCTACGAAGCCGCTCAAAAATACCAAAATGCTAAAATCCCCCTGATGGTTCTCGCTGGGAAAGAGTACGGCACGGGCAGTTCCCGCGATTGGGCCGCCAAGGGCACCCGCCTCTTAGGCGTACGCGCAGTCATCGCCGAAAGCTTCGAGCGCATCCATCGCTCCAATCTAGTAGGAATGGGCGTTCTTCCTTGCACCTTCCCGGAGGGCGTCACCGCTCAAACCCTAAAACTTAACGGTACGGAAACTTTTTCGATCGAAGGACTAAGCCAACCACCCAAACCTCAGGAGAAACTTACCTTACGAATTCAACGGGAAAACGGCTCCACCGAAAAAACCCCAATTCTCAGCCGACTCGATACCCCCATCGAAGTCGAATACTACCTTCACGGCGGCATTCTTCCCTTCGTCCTTCGCCAACTTCTTTCCCGCTAGACGCTAAATTTTCGCTAGAATCTTCTTCTCCAGCTTTACGATATCTGCGGAAAACAACCGAATCCCCTCCGCCAACTTCTCCGTCGCCATCGCATCCTCATTGAGCAAGAAGCGGAAACTCTTCTCATCCAACGGCAGCTTCTCTATCGGATCCTTCTTGGCCTCCGCCACATCCAACTTCTGTACCACCGCCACACTCGAACTCTGTAACTCACCCAGCAAATTCGGACTGATCGTCAGCAGATCACATCCCGCCAACTCCAAAATCTGCCCCATATTCCGAAAGCTCGCCCCCATCACCTGCGTGGCATATCCGAATTTCTTGTAATACGCGTAAATCTGCCTGACCGATTTTACCCCAGGATCTTCCGCCCCCACATACTCCTTCCCCGTGCTCTTCTTATACCAATCGTAAATCCGCCCCACAAAAGGAGAAATCAACCGCGCCCCCGCCTCCGCACAAGCCACCGCCTGCGGAAGCGAAAACATCAAAGTCAAATTACACTGGATCCCCTCTTTCTGAACAATCTTCGCGGCCTGTGCCCCCTCCCAAGTCGCCGCAATCTTGATCAAGATCCTTTCCCGATCAATTCCCGCCGCCCGATAAATCTCAATCAAGTGCCGCGCCTTCTCCACCGTAGCCTGCACATCAAACGAGAGCCGCGCGTCCACCTCCGTCGAAACTCGCCCCGGCACAATTTTCAAAATCTCCCGACCGAAAAGAGTCAGTAGTTGATCAATAATCGCACGCGCACGCACCTCTTTCGATCCAGCTCCACCCTTCCCCTCCGCCACCGCCTTTTCTAGCAATCCTTGGTACGCAGGCATCTCCACCGCCTTCTCGATCAAAGTTGGATTCGTCGTTGCATCTTGCGGAGCATACGCCTTCATCGAAGCAAAATCCCCCGTATCCGCCACCACTGTGGTGAACTTCTTCAACTGGTCTAAAGCGTTTGTACTCATCGTCTCTTATTCTCCTAAATGTTCCTGTAAAAGAGGCTGTAACCTCTCTTCAACTTCACGAATCCTATCAATTTCGTCCGCTTCGACAAGCAGTCGTATCAGATTTTCTGTCCCCGAATACCGCAGAAGAATACGCCCCTTCTGCCCCAGGAGTTTCTCCATCTCCGCTACCGCACCAGCCAAAACCGGAATCGTTTCCCACGGCACTTTCTGCCTTACCCTGACATAACTCAGCTTCTGCGGATACTTTTTCATCCCTCTTCGTATTTGCGCCAACCGCAACTTTTTCCTTTGCACCAAATCCAAAATCTTCAGGGCCGAGAGCAGTCCATCCCCCGCAGGCGAGACGTCGTGAAAAAGTAGATGGCCCGACTGCTCCCCCCCAAAACAAAAACCACCCGCTCTCATTGCCCTCGCCACGTATCGATCTCCCACCGGCGTCCTTAGCACTTTCCCGCCCTGTGACTCGACCGCTTCGTCTAATCCCATATTACTCATCACTGTCACCACCACCGTCTTCCCTGATAACTTCCCTCTTTCCAGTGCATCCAAAGCCGCCATTGCAATCACCTCATCTCCATCCACCCGCTCCCCCTCCTCATCGATCAAGACCATCCGATCCGCATCCCCATCATGGGCCAAACCAATCCAACCCGGTTTTTTCTGAATCACCTCTATCAGCTTCTCGGGATGCTCAGATCCACAACCCTCGTTGATATTTTTCCCATCGGGCTTTCCCGCAATTACGTCCACCTCCGCCCCCAACCCGCGTAAGATAGACGGAGTCGTAAACCACGCCGCTCCATTCGCCACATCCACCACAATCTTTAATCCCGCTAACGAAAAATCCGCAGGAAACCCTTTTCGCAACCGATTCCCATACCCTTCCAGCGCCCAACTAGCACAGGAAAAATCCATCTTCGGCGTTTTCTCCGTGATCAAAGGCGGATGCTTCTCATCCAGAAACGCTTCAATCGCTCCCTCCTCTTCATCCGTCAACTTCGCCCCATCCGGCCCACAAAACTTCAGCCCGTTATCTCCCACCGGATTATGGGATGCACTCAAAATAGCCCCGCCACACGCTCCCCTCTCCTCCACCAACATCCCAACCGCCCCACTCGGAATCACCCCCAAGACTTCTGGAACTAAACCCGCCGCGCGCAACCCAGAAACCAGCGCCGCTTCCAGTATCGGACCCGACCCGCGTGTATCTCGCGCTACTAAAATTCTTCCACCAGCCGACTTTTCGGAAAAGTACTTGCCCGCAGCCCATCCCATCGCCGCCACAAATTCAGGCGTCATTGGCACCTGCCCCACTTTCCCACGAATCCCATCCGTCCCAAACCACCTCCGCACCCGTCCCCCCTCTCCCATTAACGCGTCCCCGCCCGCATCCCCGCCACAATCACCCCTAACCCGCCCCAAGCAATCACCGCCAACCCCAAGCAGATCGCCGCCCGCACCAGCCTCCTTCCAAAAGCCCTAGGCCCTGCCGAGGGACGTAAAAACCCTCGCGCTAACCCACCTACCCAAGAAACCCCCTCCCCACCTGCCACCAGAATCTCCGTCAGCTTTTGCCGTAACGCATCAATCTCCAATGGCCTCTCCATCGTCCCACGCCGACACAAAGTAATCTGACCCGACTCCTCCGAAAGAACCAAAATCACCGCATCACTCTCCTCGCTCAAACCCAACGCCGCCCGATGCCGCAACCCCAGCACCCTACTCATCCCCTGCTGGCTTACCGGCAAAATACAGCCCGCCGCCACCAGTCGGTCTCCCCTCAAAATCACCGCCCCATCGTGCAACGGAGTCTGATTAAAAAATACTGTCGCCAACAGCTCCTCCGAAACGGTCCCCTGCACAGGCACGCCTGAATCCATTACCCCCTGCGCAAGATCCGACTGCTCAAAAACAATCAACGCCCCATACTTCCGTTCTCGGAGTGCTTCGATCGCTTTGATCACTTCTTCAATGACGAACGATTGCCGCTCCGCATGAATCGAAAATCCACCCGCCCGTCCGATCTCCGCCAAAGCCCGCCGGATCTCGGGCTGAAACAAAATCAAAAAGGCCAGCACCAAAACCGAAACAAATGCCTGCAGAAGAAAACTCAATACCCGTAGTTCCAAAAACCTCGACGCCACCAGCGCGACAACAAAGACCAGCAAAAATCCGCTCAAGACCTTCGCCCCCTGCGTCCGCCTCAACAGCTTGTACCCGTAATAAAAAACCGCCGTCAGAATCAAGATCTCCAACGCGCCTTGCCAGCGCAAGTCACGGTACGGTTCCAGCCAACTAACGGGCACGATCATAGGGTGAGAAGAACAGAAACGGCACTCGCTGTCGATGCGTAGAATTAACGAGCAGCTCTTTCCTTTACCTCCAACCGATCCAACTCTTCCCCCTTCGGTCCGAGCGAACGCACCGTAACTCCATCCGCACGAAGCTGAACTACATTCACATAGTCCGACTGGGAAAAAGCCTTACTCAACTCCTTCGACTCCGGACACTGCTGGGGACGCGCCTCCACCCCCAAAGCCCCATTCCCCAGAAAAGGAATCTTCCGCCCTGCCTTACCCTCCGTCTCCACCCTTTGCAAATTATGATCATGATGATTAAAAACCGCCGTCACTTGAGAAGCCTCCAGCACTGGCACCCACTCCTCGCGTACCTGCACGATCTCCTTCTGGTGCTTCCATGTCCGAAAGGATGGGAATGCCGGTACGTGCCAAGAGGCAAAGACCCAAGGAACCGATTTCCGCATTTCTAGATTTTTCTTCAACCACGCCGTCTGAGAGGGAATCGGCAGAACATGCCCCGAATCCATTAGAAGCAGGGAAAGATAATCCCCGAAGTCCAACGCCACCGGTTCCTCCTTTCGATAGAGCCCACCAAATAAAGCGTAGAAAAAGGGCGCTCTCTCTTTCATCTGAGCAAAAGTAGCCCCCTCCTGCACATACCCACCTTTCACTTCGTGATTTCCGATTCCTGCCACAAAAGGAATGATCCGACCGTCCGGAGCATGGGCTACTTCACTCCACTGCTCCCAAAAGGCAATCTCTCGGGTCACATCGTGCCCATTCGCATAAGCCAGATCCCCACCCACACTCATGAATAACGGATCCTCCTGTGCCCCCACCTTCAGTATTTGCGCCGACGACTTCAACACATCGACATCCCCACCCTCCACAAAAGTTACCCCCGCCCCCAAGTTCTCCGGAGCGGTTCGAAACCCCTGCTTAGGTGAATCCCCAATTTTAAAAAGATACTCCGTGTCTGGCTTCAAATCGTGCCATCGAGCTCGGACCAACCCCCAGCGCGGCATCCCCAGTTTTTCAGGATCAGGGAAACCAGACGCGCTGGTCTTCAACGTTTTCCAATCAGCCGCCTGGACTTCTTTCCACTTCACCACCTCACCTTTTCCCTCTTCCGGTCGATCCCCCAACCCAGGACCCCGCAACCACTGGGCCGTCATCGTCGTACACGGATCACCCTCCCACGTCAGAAGCAATGTTTTGGGAATTTCCTCAGCTTGAAGCAGGCGAGAGAGAAGCAAGAAACCGAAAATGAGGTAAGAACGTTTCATCCATTCTTTCTAGAGCAAGAAACAAAAAAGCCAATTATCTAGCGCAACATTTCTGTGACACACCCCTTACCCCCTACTGCCCTTCCCCCACCTAGGTTTGGGCACCTCAATATCCTTCACCGCCAATTTCACCCGATCCGGCCCCAAAACCTCCCTCAACTTCCCCAGGACCTCCAGGGTTGGCCTCAACCGCATCTGCGTTCCCGCTTCTAGTAACACCATCTTCCCCTCCACCTCCAACTCTAACCGCACCGGCACATCCCCCGCCTGACCCGCCACAATCTCCTTCACCCGCGCCATCTTTTCTCCCGCTAAATCCTCACGTGTCGGCACCAAATGCACATGGGTCACCCACTTTCCCACCGCCGCCTCCAAGGTCACACACTCCGACGTCCGCAACCGTACCCGCTCCTCCGCATCCATATCTACAGATCCGCCCACCACCAAAGGAGTCCCAATCTTCAACGCCATCCCCGCTTCCCGATACAAATCAGGAAAAATCATCACCTCCATCCGTCCCGTCTTATCCTCCAACATCACCCGCGCATACGGTTTTTTATCCTTCTGCGTCAACCTTACCTCCATCGCCGTCACCACCCCCGCCATCCTCGCTACAGTGCCGCTCTGCATCTCATCTGGCTCCCCCAAGTTCAGGGTCCGAAACGCTCGCAAATCCGCCTCAAACTCATCCGCGGGATGACCCGTCACATAAAAACCCAGCAACTCCTTTTCCGCGGTCAACTTGTCCCTCTTCGACCAATCCGCATAATCCGGCGGAGCTTTCTCCCCGCTCTTCGTCGCATTCGGCGAGGCTTCCTCCATCAATCCAAAGAGTGTTCCCTGGCCCCTTTCCTTATCCCTCGAAACAGATCCTGCTAAAGCCAACGCCGTTTCCACCTTGGAAGCTAACCACGCCCGATTTCCACTCAGCCCGTCAAACGCCCCACATCGAATCAAACTCTCCACCGCCTTTTTGTTGATCGCCTTATATTCCACCCGAGCACAGAAATCCTCGATCGAGACAAATTTTCCACCCTCCTTTCTCGCCACCAAAATCGCCTCAACACATGCCGATCCCACGTTCTTGATCGCACCCATCCCAAAAAGAATCTTGTTCGGTTGCACCGTAAAGTTCATCTCACTCGTGTTCACATCGGGAGGTAAAATGCGAATCCCCATGTTCTGCGCCTCCGCCACAAAGAGAGCGATCTTATCCGTATTATCAAGCTCATGAGAGAGAAGGGACGCCATGTACTCCGTGGGATAGTTCGCCTTCAAATAGGCCGTCTGACACGACAACACCGCATAGGCTGCACTATGACTTTTATTAAACCCGTACCCCGCAAATTTCTCCAATAATTCGAAAATTCGCAATGCTTGCGATCGCGGAATCTCATTCACCTTCGCACAACCCAAAACAAAGGTTTCCCTCTGCTTCGCCATCTCTTCCGCCTTCTTCTTCCCCATCGCCCGACGAAGCAGATCCGCCTGTCCTAAACTGTATCCCGCCAAAACCCGCGCCGCCGCCATGACCTGCTCCTGATAAATCAACACCCCAAACGTCTCTGCACTAATCTTCTCCAGCAAGGGATGCTCGTAGGTGAACTGGGTTTTTCCCCGCTTCCGTTTGACATATTCATCAATTAAATCCATGGGCCCAGGTCGGTAGAGCGCAATCAATGCGATCAAATCCCCAATCCCCTTTAAATCAAATATCGCACACGTCCGCCGCATCCCTGGCGACTCCACTTGAAACACTCCCACGTTCTCCGCTCGATTGAGCAACGCATAAGTCTTGGGATCATCCAGGGGAATTTCTTCGGGCGTCATCTTCTTCCCCGTGGTTTTTTCCATCAACGCCAAGCAGTCCTGAATCACCGTCAGGGTCTTCAATCCAAGAAAATCCATCTTCAGTAGGCCAATCTCCCCCACCGCATTCATCGAAAATTGGGTCATGACCGCCCCCGTATCGTCCCGCGTCAAGGGCAAGTAGTCGGTCAGATCACGATCCGCAATCACCACCCCTGCCGCATGAGTCCCACTCTGTCGCACCATCCCCTCCAGCTGAAGAGCCGCTTCGATCACCGGCTTGACCGACTCCTCTTGCGCCATATTCCGTAGCTCCGGCACCTGCTTCAACGCATCCGTTAATTTAGCCCCAGGAACCTTCGGAATCAGATCCGCAATCCGTGAGGTCTCCCCAAATCCCATTCCCATGACCCGACCCACATCCCGAACTGCCATCTTGGCTCCCATCGTACCAAAAGTAATGATCTGCGCCACTGCCCGCTCCCCATACTTATTCCGCACATAAGCAATCACTTCCTCACGCCGGTCAGGACAAAAGTCCACATCGATGTCGGGAGGCGAAATCCGCTCAGGATTTAGAAACCGTTCAAAGAGCAGTCCGTACCGAATCGGACACAAATCTGTAATCCGCAGCACATAAGAGACCAAGCTTCCAGCCGCACTGCCGCGTCCTGGCCCTACTGGAATTCCCTTCTTTTTCGCATAATCGATAAAATCCCAGACAATAAGAAAGTAACTTATGAACCCCGTCTTCTCGATTACCCCCATTTCAAACTCCAAACGCTCCTTGAGCTCGGCATCCTGGCCCGCCCTTTCCCCATACCGTGTCACCAAACCTTCTTGGCACAATTTTCGGAAGTAAGCCTCCCGCGTCATTCCTGCGGGCACCTCAAATGCAGGAAATTTATTTCCTCCTAAGGGCAGATCCAAATCGCAACGCGAGGCGACTCCCGCCGCATTTTCATACGCCTCTGGAAACTCCGCAAAGAGCGCCGCCATTGCCTCACTGTCTTTCAAATAGAACTCAGGCCCATGAGGCTTCATCGCTCGATGGGGATCATTGATTCTCCCATTCGTCTGGATGCAAACCAGAATCTCTTGGGTAATCGCCTGCTCCTTCCTCACATAGTGCACATCATTCGCCGCCACTAAGGGGGTCTTCGTCTCTTTCCCTAAAATACGATAAAACTCTCGAATCCTTGCCTGATCCTCAATTCCATGCTGATGAATCTCTAAAAGAAAATCCCCTGGTGCAAAGATCTCTCGGTACTCCCCCAATATTTTTCGCGCCTCCGCCTCCTTTCCACCCAAAAAGGCTGCAGCGATCTCCCCCTTCAGACACGCACTTGTCCCGATTAATCCCGAGGCATGTTTAGCGAGGAGAGCCCGATCGATCCTTGGTTTATAATAAACACTTTCCAAGTGGGCCGCGGTCACCAGATGAATCAGATTCCTGTACCCCTCCAGATTCCGTGCAAGCAGCAGGAGATGATAGTTCGCATCCTTCCCTCCTGGGGCCGCCTTCTTCTCAAACCGGTCTCCTGGTGCAATGTAGACCTCGCACCCCACGATCGGGTTAATTCCCTCCTTCTTTGCCTCCTGGTAAAACTCAAGCGCCCCATAAAGGTTTCCATGATCAGTCAGCGCCAGCGCAGGCTGCCCCAGCTCCTTCGCTCTCCCCACCAGCTCAGGAATACGACATGCCCCATCTAGCAGAGAGTACTCCGAATGACAGTGCAGGTGGACAAACGGCTTAGCCATAATCGACTAATCTGATTCCTCCCCAGCTATCTTCCAGTCAATTCCACGCCCGCCCATGTCGGTATTGTGCAAAATCGACTGCAATCCCTAACCAGCATAGCCCAAGCTCCTTTATCTCTTTATAAAAAGAGATCAAATCTAGCTTGCAGTAAAAAACAAAAACCCCCGGGACCCAATCACTGGTCCCAGGGGTTTTGTTTAAGAGTCTTGCTCTAAATTACTTTAGAAGCTGTAGACAACTTCAGCACCAGCGTAGTGAGCCGGGCCAGAGCTAGTATTATCAGTGCTAGAATTACCAGTGGCTACGTTGTTAACCGAATCCGTGCCCCAATCGAGGCGGTATTCAGCACGAATGAGCAGGTTATCGATCACGTTGAAACCAGCCGTGATGGTGTATTCCCAGAGGTTATTTCTGGCATCGGCAAAGGCCACATTATAACCGAGGTATTCCCCGCGGCTCGCCAAGGAGAACCAGTCATTGAACTGGTATTTGGCATAGGCTCCAAAGCCATAGGTGGTCGAATTCGCTGTCGTAGAGAGAGGTTCTGTTCCGTCGAAGATGTTGATTGTCCCACCCCCACCTCCGGATCCACCGGTGGTCTTGAGAAGTGCTTCGACAGCCAATAAGAGCTTGTCGTCCGCAAACTTCGGCGCCCAGTTCCCCCAAGTGTTGTAAATGAAGGTGTAGGCCGAACCGTTATTGCCATCCAACGCAACCTCCGGAGTGCTATTCAATGTGCTCCCTTGATAGGTGTTGTTTTCCGAATTGCTGCTGTACTGGAAGTTGTTGCTCCAGTTTGCATTGCCGCCAGGAGCGGTCACATTCAACGCTGCGAGGACTGCGCAACCGTCGCTGCTGCCACCCGTCGTTGTGTTATTATCGGTGTTGGAACCGTTGACCACGCCCAGCTTTCCGTCGAGATAGTCGTCAAACTTGTAGGACGACAACACGCCGGTGTAGTAGAGAGGCATCTGTTGCCAAAGCAATCCGTAGGTGGTGTTCATGTTGGCGGGACGCTCGATCACTTCGTAGCCGAGGATCGAAACGAACTTACCAACCTTGAAATCCCAACCGTTACCCACAGGGGCGCGGATCGAAACGTAGGCCTGTTCGAGGAACAAGGCGTTCGAGTTCTGGTTGGTGTTGCTCAGCGTATTCTGCGTATTACGGTTGATCAGGTAGTTCGCGTCTTCACCGATCATTACATCGGTACGGAAACCAGCTTGAGCTTTGTTTTCGGAGGTCAACGCCTTTTCAAGAGCGAGTTTAACCGCGTACAAGTTGAAGTCACCTTTAGCGGCGGTGTCGGAACCGAGACGGCCCGTCACATCAG
>CANESK010000032.1 GCA_947441075.1 Verrucomicrobia subdivision 6 bacterium | reverse complement strand
GGCTTTGTTTGGGGGGAACATTTGCGGGGGGGGCGTTTTTAGCGACGGCCATATTCGAGCTGGGTCCTGAGGCGCTGGAGGTGTTGGGGGTGTGGAAGGCTTTGTTGAGTGCGGGGGGGATTATTTTATTTCTTGGGTGGCTGGATCGCCAGGGGCATCACGCACATGCAGAGATTCACGGGTGCCATCCTCACGGTGGGGGCGCGCCGGCGAAGCCCTATATTTTGGGGGCGATGTTGGGATTTCACTCCTTGCTTGAGGGACTGGCATTGGGATCGGTGGCGGTGGGAGCGGCAAGGGAGGCGTTGGCGTTGGCGATTCTTTTTCACAAAGCGACAGACACTTTTGCGCTGGCGGTGACTTTGGTGCGTTATGGGGTGTCGCGGACAAAAATTGTTGGGGCTACGATGCTTTTGAGTTTAGCGAGTCCGGGGGGGGCGTTGTTGGCTTCGATGGCGGATCTTTCTGGACCGCATCTGTTGCACGGGATTTTAGCGGCGACGACGGCGGGGACTTTTCTTTATTTAGCGGGATCGGATCTTTTGCTGCCTGAGCTAAAGGACAAGGCGGGAAGAGGGGTAAAGATTGTGGCGGCGACGATCGGTTTTTCGATTATCGCGCTAGCGGTGTGGATGGGGAGTTGAGTGGGAAGGAGGACAGGCGGGTAAAAAGTGGTAACGTTCCCACATTCCCAAGAACGTAGGAATGATTTATCTGGATCAAATCGGACTTAAAATATTGCAGGACAACTACATAGAATAAGTAGTTAACATTTGCTTAATTTTTAAATAGGAGTATGTTTTTATTTGTTGAAATTTGGACCTAAAGTTTTAGTGGGGTTACTTACCCTTGGCGTGGTCGTAGGGGTATTGTCTTTGCAAAATAGCTCAGCTTCGTTCGCATCCTTCTTCTCTCGCAACCCAGGCAAAATTGCCACTTCATCTAAAAAAGGGCCAACGGAAGCATCTGCCTCAACCAGTCCTTCGGTTGTGGTGCGGGCAGCCAAGCAGGGTGGATCTAGCTCCGCTGTGGCAAGTCGCCCGACGAAAACTGTTCCTGATTCTGCATCCCCCATGGATCGTCCCTCTGCGGAGGAGCTGAAACGATTTCCTGGCTCGACGGTGAAACAGTCTGCGCAAGTTTCTGGTCCTGGGCCTAATCAAACCACCCGTGTTCGACTGCTCGAGACCGACTTTAAATATCCGAACCTACGAACAGAGGAGGTCGTGGACACCGCTACGGGGCAAGTTTTGTTGCGGGAAGAAATGGTGGCCACCCACGTTCTGGTCACTTTAGCGGACGGAGAGGATCCCGCAGCCTTTCTTGCTAAAATGGGAGTCCAAGCCACCACGATGGAGCGGGTCACCCCAGATGCTCCTCTTTACCGACTACACTTAGCATCACTATCGCTGGAGGCGTTGCCGAATGCCCTTGAGGATGCGACCGCCCAACCGAGCGCTTTGGCGGTGGAACCCGACTATGTTCGCCAAGCGATTCTTGTCCCCAATGATCCAAAATTTCTAGATGGCACACTTTGGGGGCTGAACCAGACCTCCGATGCGGATATCGACGCACCCGAAGGCTGGAATGTTCGCTCCTCCGCCGGCGCTGTCATCGTCGCAGTTATCGATACGGGCATTAAGACGACCCATCAAGATCTCGCCGCCAATATGTGGCGCAATTCTGCAGAAATCGCTGGCAACAAGATCGACGATGATGCCAATGGATTCGTCGACGATATCTTTGGATGTGACGCCTACAATAACGACGGGGATCCCACTGACGATCAAGGGCACGGCTCTCACTGCGCTGGCACCATCGGAGGGACAGGAAATAATGGCATCGGAGTAACCGGGGTGGCTTGGGGGGTCAAGTTGATGGGCTGTAAATTCCTATCGGCAACAGGAAGCGGAACCGACAGCGATGCGGTGCGTTGCATCGATTACGCAAGATCCAAGGGGGCCAAGATTCTCAGCAACAGCTGGGGAGGCGGTGGAGCGGGGGTCAGCCTGCAAGCTGCGATTGAACGCACCCGCACGGCTGGACTAATCTTCGTTGCCGCTGCAGGAAATGACGGAAGAAATACGGACAGCTGGCCCTCTTATCCAGCGAGTCTTGCGACCGATAACATTGTTTCCGTCGCTGCCACCACCCGTACCGACACCCTCGCCTACTTCTCCAACTATGGAAGCGTCACGGTGGATCTAGGCGCCCCCGGGGAAGGAATCTATTCGACTGTTTCCACCTCCAACACGGCCTACGCCACCTACAGCGGGACCTCGATGGCCACCCCCCACGTAGCGGGGGTTTTAGCTCTGCTGGTGGCACAATTTCCGACCGAATCCTATAACGCGATCATTACCCGCTTGCTGAACGGGACCGATAAAATTCCCGCCCTTGCAGGCAAAACAAAATCGGGTGGCCGCATGAATCTCCCCAACGCACTTCTGGGAACGACTCCTCCAACTCCCGTTCGGCCGGCGAATGATGCTTTTGCGTCTGCGGTGGTGGCCTCCACCGCAACTTGGACGCTGATGGGCAATAATACGGGCGGAACTTCAGAAACCGGCGAGCCCGCACATGCAGGTAACTCGGCCGCGAAATCAGTCTGGTGGGCGTTTACGGCCCCTAGCGCTGGCACCTGCACAGTCCGTACGCAGGGCTCCGCCTTCGACACAGTCCTTGCCGTTTACACCGGAACTTCGGTGGGAACGCTGGTGGCTGTAGCCTCGAACGACAACAGCAACTCCACGGTTCTCGATAGCACCGTTTCATTTTCTACAGTGAAGGGCACGGTCTACCGAATCGTGGTCGACGGGAAAAGTGGCGCATCGGGAGTGATCCAATTGAGTGCCAGCTTGGTGGCGACATTGGCTCCAGTGAATAACACCTTTGCCGCCGCGACGGTTTTGACTGGGACAACTTTTGCGGTCAATGGATCGAATATTGGAGCCACTGTGCAAACAGGGGAACCTAAGCATGCAGGGGTAACGGGTGGAAAATCAGTCTGGTGGAGTTGGACAGCTCCCTCCAGTGGCACATTGACTTTGTTGACGACGGGCTCATCTTTTGATACCACGCTCGCTATCTACACGGGGTCGGCCGTCAATAAATTGGCCGTATTGGGATCGAACGATGACCAATCTTTCCCAACTCTCCTCTCCAGCAAAGTTGTTGTTTCGGTTGTAGCGGGAACGACTTATCGGATTGCGGTGGATGGTTATTCTGCGGCCTCGGGCTCGATCGTTCTTTCAGGATCGCTCACGGCAAAGGCGCTACTGGCTGCCCCAGCGCGGGTGACGGCTCTCCGCGATGCGGCAGGACGAATCACGATCAGTTGGGGGGCAGTGGCAAATGCCTCATCGTACGAGGTTACGCTGACCAGTGGGAATACGGTGTACGCAAGTGGCCAAGTTAGCGGCACCCGAGCTAGCACCGTCGGAACGTTTCCGAAGAGTCTTTCGTTAATCGCAAAAGTTCGCGCATTAAGTGGGACAGGCGAAAGTGGTCCGTGGTGTCGCGAGAGCGCCGTCCGCTGATTTGACTCAAGCTTAGGATACGCGCTGAGCGCTAATTCACTTGGTGGGAGGTTGCGCTGGGCAGGGTGCCTTGACTCGAAGCAGCAAAAACGCGACGAATCACTTCCTCGACTGGCATGGCTTCGATACGGATATCCTCCAGTCCTGGCAGGTCAATGGCCCTCCTGCTTATTTCTGTTGCACGGGCAGGGGTCACTCGGAGGCGCAAGGTGGCCGCATCGCGGGAGACCACCTCGCCCCACTCGTCCCCTCGGAGATCGGGAGCAGTCTCCGCAAATCGGAGGACAATTTCTTTGCGATCGGAAAAGTTGCGGACGATCTGTTCCCAAGAGCCATCGTGAATGATCCGCCCATGATCAATGATGACCACTCTGCGACAAAGAGCCTCGATGTCCTGTAAGTAGTGGCTGGTTAGAATGGTGGTGATTTTTTCCTCGGCGACGAGATGGCGGAGAAAGTCCCGGACCCGATGTTGCGAAACGACATCGAGGCCCAAAGTGGGTTCGTCCAAAAACAAAATTTTGGGCTTATGGAGGAGAGCGGCAATTAACTCCATTTTCATGCGCTCCCCAAGGGAAAGTTCACGGACTGGCTTATCGAGAAGCCCCCGGACTTCAAGCAAAGCAGAGAGATGATCGATAGTTCGTTGGGCAACGCCTCGGTCGATTCCGTAGATGGCGCGATTGAGCTGGAAACTTTCGCGAGCAGGCAGATCCCACAAAAGCTGATTTTTTTGGCCAAGAAGGAGAGAAATCTGTCGTCGAAAAGCAACTTCTCGCTCCCAGGGAACGTGACCGAGGACACGGGCGGTTCCGCCATTGGGATGAAGCAAGCCAGAGAGCATCTTGAGGGTGGTGGTTTTGCCTGCGCCGTTGGGCCCGAGAAATCCCACCAGTTCGCCGTGGCCGATCTCGAGGTTGACCCCGTCCACGGCGACGGCCTCATGGTAGCGCCGATGAAAAAGACCACGGATGGCGCCGGTCAGGCCAGGTTCTTTCCGAAAGACTCGATATACCTTGCGCAAGCCCCGAGTGACGATGGCGGGTTCCATGATTAGATGAGCATAGCCGCTACTTCATCAGCGCGTAAACGACCGCGAGGGGTAAGCAAAAAACGACCGTCTTGGCGACGCCCCCAACCTTTTTGTACAAGTTCGGTCAGGCAGATTTCGTGTCCCTGCAAGGTTTCCTCTGGTAGCCCAAGGCTGGTGCGCAGGCCTAAAAGAATTCGCTCGGTCCGCCGCTCTTTGGCCCCACAGATCTCCTCTTCTTCATGATCGGGGTGGGGAGAGCTTTCAGCGGAGCGGGCGTACTGGCCTGTGTCGCGAATATTGCGCCAGCGCCGTCCCGCTACGGTGGAGACTGCCCCTGGTCCCATTCCTAAATAATCTTGCCCTGACCAAATGGCCTGATGATGAAAGCACTCCATTCCTGGCTTGGCGAAATTAGAAATCTCATAGGCAATGAACCCGTGCGCTTCTAAAATTCTTTGAGTGAGAAGAAAAAGTAGGGACTCATTTTCTCCGTCGGGGTGCCACTCGCCGCGCTCGATCATCGAGGCCAGTTCGGTGCCTGCTTCAGGCGTGATGACATAGGCGGAAATGTGTTCGGGCTTCAAAGCACACGCTTCTTCGAGGGTGGCCTGCCATTCGGCGGGGCCTTGGTTGGGGAGACCGTAGATGAGGTCGAGATTGATCTGAGGAATCCCCGCCTGGCGTGCGGCGTCGACGGCGGAACGAATAGTTGCACGGTCGTGGCGACGTCCGAGCCAGGCAAGATCTTCGGGACGAAAGGCTTGGACCCCGAGGCTTAAGCGGGTGACACCTGCGGCTTGGAGCATGGCGGCTTTGGTTGGGCCAAACCCGTCGGGATTGGCCTCGACGGTCCACTCCTTCGCATGTCCCCAAGGTGCAATTTCGATTAGTTCTTGAAGTAAGGAGGGGGAAAGAGCGGTAGGAGTGCCCCCGCCGAAAAAAACTTGCTGGGGAGTGACGGTGAACTCTTGTTGAACCCAAGCCCACTCCGCCTGTAGTCCACGGAGAAAATCACGCATCCGATTGCCCGCGAGACGCTCTTTAGGAAAATCACAGTAGGGGCAGAGGTGAGTGCAAAAAGGCACGTGGACGTAAAGAGTTTCGATAGGGGGCTTCATTTTATTGGTCGCCGAAGAGGTTGGCCTGCTTCGGGCCGAGTGTGGCGAGGCGTGCCTCGGCCTCGCGGGTAAATCTCTTAAATTCCAAGCGTCGGAACAGTTCCACCTGCTGAGCGGGATCAGGGCGTAGGGCTAAATCGGCGAGGGGAATGGGAAGAGTCAGGGCGGTACGGAGCTCGACCATTTTGCGATTTCGCCGAACGATGGCGGCGGAATTTTGCAGGATGGGGCGGAAGCGTTCGGGTTGGATCGAGTCGGCGGCGGCGAGGACACCTTCGGCGGTACCGTACTGCAGAATCCATTTGGCGGCGGTTTTGGGTCCGACGCCAGGAACGCCTGGGAAATTGTCAGCGGCATCTCCAGTGAGGGCGAGAAGTTCAGGAACTTTTTCGGCGGGGACGCCCCACTTGGCGGTAACTTCAGCGGGGCCAAGCAGGTTAAAACTTTGGCCTTGGGGTTGATAAATCCTGCATCCTTGAGAGGCAAGAACCATGAGATCTTTATCGTTGGTGGCGACGATACATTCGGGGCCATGGGCGGCGGTGACGTAGCTGGCGATGACATCGTCTGCTTCCTCGTCTTGAACGGAGAGGGTGGGCCAACCGAGGGCGATGGCGACTTCGCGGAGGAGAGGAAACTGTTTTTCTAGGGCCTCGGGAGTTTCTTTGCGGTTAGCTTTATATTCGGGATGGGTGGCTAAGCGTTCGGCGGGGATGCCTCCATCAAAAATAACCGCGCCTTGGGTGGGTTTGAGATCTTCCACCATACGGAGGAGGGCGGAGGCGAAGCCATAAGCGGCGTTGGTGGGCTCGCCTTTGGAATTGGTCAGAGCCGCGATGGCGTAAAAACTGCGGTAGGCGTAGTAGTGACCATCTACGAGCACCATGCTCATTTTTTCGGGGCCTTGGTTTCGGAGGCTGGTTTAGAGGGGGCTTCTGGCGGAAGCAGGCGCCACTCCATGCGAGGTCCTTTAACGACTTCGATGCGTAGGCGGAGTCGGGCGGGGTTCCCTTCCAAGGATTTTTCTGCGGACTCCATAAGGAGACGTGCGCGATCTTGAGCGGTTTCCCAGCCATCTTTTCCAGGTTCGGCTCGGGCGATGAGTTCGAGGGTCCAGTCGGGATCGAGAGAGGAGAGAAGCTGGGCGATGGAGCCGAAATTGACGTAGCCCTGATTTCCCGAGGGGAGGCTAGCTCCGGGGAGGAGGCGAATGGCTGTGTCACTTTTTTCCACGGCGGCCCAAGTGGGCAGTTTGCCTTGGGTTAAGTGGCTGGAGAAAGTGGTTACGGCTTGTCGTATTTTTGATTTTTCTTCGGGGGTGGCAGGAGTTTTATTTTTATCCTCGGCGGGGTAGCTGGCGGCTTGGGCTAACTTCTGCCTGGTGACATCCAACTCCTGTTTTCTTTGGAGGTAGGCGACGCGGATCTGGTCGGTGGAGGAAGAGAGAGTCTGGAGGCGGTGCATGGCTTGGCGAAGATCCTCGCGGGATTCGGCGAGATCGGTGGAAAGTTGGCGTTCGCGCATAATCCAGCCGGAGGCGAGGAGGGCGGCAAGGGCGACCATGCCCATGGCGATGTAGCGATCCCTAGTAGGTCTAGGGGGAAGGGGGGAGGAGGTTTCCATGAGGAAAGAGTATGGAAAGATGAGAGATTCCTCAAGTCGCCCATCGGGTCTTGCCTGAAGTCGATCGGGCTTCCATCTTAAAACTATGTTTTGTCTCTGGCTTGCCAGTTTGATGGTCCTACTTAGCGCAAGAGGTTTTGCGGTAGAGGAAAAGCCTTTTCTCTATTCGCCAGTATCGGAGGTGCCAGAGTGGCGGTTGTTGGAGGGGTATCAGGGCACTTTGAGTCAGAAGGAGTTTAAAGAAAGGCTTCAGCGTATCTTCGATCCCGAGGGGGCTTTGGGTGTCTATTTAGAAATGAGCGAGAGTGCGGTGGTGGTGTTCCGGGATCGGGAGAAGACCCAGCCTTTATTTCGGTTATGCTTTGCTGCACCGACATCCGCGCCACGTTCGGAGCTAGCTCCTTTTGCGCTAGCCGATCCGACAAAGCCGTTGTTAGGGAAGGTGATCTGCCTTGATCCTGGGCATATTGGTGGAGATTGGGCAGATATTGAGGAGCGCACTTTTAGGATTGGGCGGGACCGACCGGTGGTGGAGGGGGAGCTCAATTTGCAGACATGCCGGTTGCTGGCGCAGAGGCTGAGTGCGGCAGGAGCGAAGGTGGTCTGGACTCACGAGGGGTTTGCGCCGACGACTGAAGTCCGGCCGGCCGATCTTTATCCCGAAGCGATCGAGTATTTGCTGAAGGATCCCGCGAATCGGCGGTTGCCCCGATTTTCGATGAATGGACTGATCCGTTGGAACGCGGAGCTTCTTTTTTACCGTTCGGCGGAGATTCAAGCGCGGGCCCGGCGAGTGAATGAGGAGCTGAGGCCAGACTTTACTTTGTGCCTGCACTACAACGCGGCGCCGTGGGGCTCGCCAGGGAGAGCGTCGCTCACCTCGGTGAGCCGTGTAGTTCTTTTCAGTCACGGTTCTTACACCGAGAGTGAGTTGGCCTATGACGACCAGAAATTTAATCTTTTTAGAAAACTTTTAGAAAACTCCACTCCGTCTGAGTTGGCCATCGGTGGGGCGATAGGGCAGCAGTTTAAGGAGAAGTGGGGGGTGCCTCCGGAGAATTATGCGGGGTCTGGGTATGCCCACGCCTCTGGGGCTAGTCCGTATGTCTGGCATCGGAACTTAATTGCCAATCGTTTGTTTCGGGGGCCGGTAATCTTTGTGGAGGGGCCCTACATGAATGACCGGAGCACCTATGGCTGGATTCAGGCTGGGGCTTATGAGGGAAGTCGCATGGTGGCGGGGCGGGATCGGCAGAATATCTTTCGAGAATACGCGGATCGGGTGGCGGATGGGGTTTTGCAGTGGGCTCGGACTCAGGCAGGTAGTTCGCGGGCATTCACAAATTATTCTCCGTAAAATATCTTACTTCTTGTGGGATCGCTGAGGGGTGGCAATAAAGACCTTATGAAAACATTCCGTACCGTATCTTTATCCTTAGTCCTTCTTTGTCTTCCCGCCCTCTCTTGGGCGGATCTGAGGCTTCCGCCAAAACCGACGATGATGGAGAAGTTGGCTCGAGGGATTGGTAATGTGACTCTCTCGGTATCAGAGTTATTTGACTCCCCCTACATGGCAACCCAGAGAGGGGGGGGGACTTATGGGGATACTCTAGGGTTCACCCAAGGGGTATCGCGGATGGTGATGGATATTGGGGTGGGTGCGATCGAGATCGGTACCTTCTTTATTCCAACTAAATCGATGAAGATGCCTGCTCATGACACGGGGCAAGTCAATCCGTTGCCGCCGGCCGACTTGAAAGACAACTGGTACTGAAAAATCTCTCCGAGTCGGTCCCAGAATCGATCGAACTGACGATTTCTGAGATCGCCTATGGGGGGGAAGGTGTCTCCCGGCACGATGGGCAGGTTATATTTGTTCCTTATACGGCGGTGGGGGAGAAAGTCCGAGTTGTCCTGACGGAAAAGCATAAGACCTTCGCTCGAGCACGGTTGCTCGAGGTGGTGCAAGCATCGTCAGACCGAGTTGCGCCTCCTTGCCCGCTTTTTCAGTCTTGCGGGGGTTGTGTCACCCAGCATTTGGCTTATCCCGCTGAGGTGCAGGCTAAGGTGGCGCAGATCGAATCGGCTTTGCGGAGAATTGGAAAAATTGAGAATCCGGTAGTTCGTACTGCTTTGACTGGGGTGGACTACGGGTATCGCAATCGGATTACGGTGCATAATCGTGCGGGACGGATGGGTTTTTTGGGAACGGACGGGCACACCTTGATTGATGTGCAGAAATGTCTTTTGGCGGCGGACGATGTGAATGCCAAGCTGGCGCATTTGCGAACTCGCCCGCGACCTCGGGCCCACTATTCGATTCGGGCGGATGAGGTGAGGGGAGAAGCTTTTTATCAGTCGAATCGACCGTTGGGGGAAGCTTTGCAGAAGCTGGTGACCGAAGCGGTGCCCGTCGGAATTGTCTCGGTGCTGGAAGGGTATGCGGGGACAGGGTTTTTTACTGGGCCGCTGTCCAAGCGTGGGATGAGGGTGGTGGCGATTGAGCTGAGTGCGGCGGCGGCGCCTGCTTTTCAGCGAGAAGCTCCTCAGGCGGAGTTACTCCAGGCGCGGTTCGAGGACGCTTTTGAGGATGGGCTGGGGAAGTTGGGGGTAGGACCTTCTTTTTGTCTGATCAATCCTCCCCGGGGAGGGCTAAGCCCAGACGCGCGGCGGTTGTTGGCGCGGGCCTTGCCTTTTCAGGCAATCCTCTATTTATCGTGCGACCCACCCGCGTTGGCGCGAGATTTGAAAACGCTAGCAGCGCACTGGACGCCAGAGTGGTTCCAACCGATCGATCTTTTTCCTCGGACATCTCATGTGGAGTGCCTGACTCTTCTTCGTCCTTCCTCTTTATCCCCAAGCCATTCACCCGTCCCGCAGGTGGGCGGTTGACGCAGTCGGTCTCTCGGGTATTTCCAAAGAGATGAAACGCTTGATACTACCTTGGCTGGGGTTGATTCTTTTTTGGCAGAGTCCCGTGTTGCGGGCTGAGGCGCCGAGTGATTATTTTACTCCGCCTCAGACGATGTACTCTTTTGCTGATTTTTGGCTGGTGCGTCCAATGGATCTTGCAGTGTTGCCTTTCACTGCGACTACTTGGCTGATGAGTTTGCCGGTAACGGCGGCCTCGGGAACCTCGGCGCAGGCCTATGATTTACTGATCAAGGACGTGTCTCAGCACATGATGAAACGCCCCGTGGGTCAGTTTTGGGATTGGGAAAATCGGGATCAGACCCGTCCGGTGGTGATTAAGTTTAAGGATAGCTTTTCTATGGCCGATCTTTCTCCCGAGCAGGAGCGGAAGTACCGTGCGGCACTAAAGGATCATGAAGCCCGGATTGAGGCGATTGAGCGGGAGGAAGATATACCCCAGGACGATCGAGATGACTTGGCCCGCGGGGAAGAGCGGCGCTGGGAAAACGTGGTGCGTCTTCTGCTCTCTCTTTAGTTGTTCTTTTTTTCGAGTTGGGCAATTCTCTCTTGCAGGGAATGCAGTTCTCCGTGAATTCTCTGAATCGTTTGCGTAAGGATTTCCGTCAGGGCATGGCAAGAAGGATCAGGTTGGGTTGAAGGGTTTTTGGTGGCGGCGATGCCGTGGGCTTCCAGCCATTCCTGGGCGGCTTGTTCCACCACAGCGGGTGGAAGAGACGAAACTAACTTTATCGAGGAACGGGAGGCGGGCTTTTTTGCCTTGGCCACGGTAGTTAACCTCCTACGAGGCGGCGGGCTTCTTCGGCCAGAGGGGTAGTGAGATAGCGTTCTCCTGTACTGCACCCGATGGTGACGATGAGTTTCCCTTTGTTCTCTGGGCGTTTGGCGACTTCCATCGCGACATGAACATTGGCACCAGTAGAAATTCCGACGAGGAGGCCTTCTTCTTTGCAGATGCGGCGGGCCATGGCAAAGGCGTCGTCGTTGCTGACAGTAATGACCTCATTAACAATATCGAGGTGGAGGTTGTCGGGGACAAAGCCTGCTCCCGTGCCTTGAATTTTATGGGGCCCTGGCTTGACTGGCTGGCCCGAGCGAGTTTGAGAAATTACGGGGGAGTCCTTGGGTTCAACGGCGATGGCTAGAAAAGACTTTTTGCGGGGCTTGATGACCTCGGCCACTCCAGTAATAGTGCCGCCCGTGCCGACGGCGGAGATGAAAATATCGATGCGCCCATCGGTATCGGTCCAAATTTCTTCGGCGGTGGTTTGTCGATGAATGGCGGGGTTAGCGGGATTTTTAAACTGTTGGGGAATCCACGAATTGGGGATTTCTTTGGCGAGGGCTTCGGCGCGGGCGATGGCGCCTTTCATTCCTTCGGCGGCGGGGGTGAGTTCGAGTTTGGCGCCGAGGAGAGCGAGGAGAGTGCGCCGTTCGAGACTCATACTTTCGGGCATGGTCAGAACCAGTTTGTAGCCTTTGGCGGCGGCGACGAAGGCGAGGGCGATGCCGGTGTTGCCAGAGGTGGGCTCAATGATGGTGGTTTGCGGGGTGATCATGCCATCGCGTTCGCCGGCGGCGATCATGGCTGCACCGATACGATCTTTGACGCTTCCCAAAGGGTTAAAGAACTCTGCTTTGAGGGCAATGGTAGCGGGAAGACCTGCGGTGACGCGCTGAAGTTTGATCAGCGGGGTACGCCCAATGGTGCCGAGGACATTTTCAACGATAGGCATGGGGTAGAATGATGAGGGGAAAAGCGGAAAACCTCAAGCTTTGGTAGAAGTGGATTCCCTGTATGGCGGAGGTGGATTTTCCGGGTTGATCCATGGGGAATTGGAAAATGACCTCTGACCCCAAATTACGCGAGAGAGTGTCGGTGCTACCTAGGTTTTCTGTTTGCTGACATGAGCCGTCGGTAGAGATTGCCCATTTGGGTTGCTTGAACGGGCAGGGAGGCTTGGGTTTGGATACGGGAGTGGGCCTCGGATTGTTCCTTGGCGGCCGGGGCCGAGCCTTCGGCTTGGCGGATCATGGCGCGGGCGAGTTCCTCGGGGTCTCCCGCGGACACGAGGTGTCCTAGGCCCCCGATGGACCAAGCTTCGGGGATGCCGTCTAGTTCGGAGGCGATGACGGGGCGTCCGCAAGCGTGGGATTCTAGAACGACGGAGGGGAAGGCTTCCGTGGCAATTTGCGGGTGAACGAGGCAGTCGAGTGCGTGGTGGAGGGAAACGGGGTCGGGTTGTTGGCCGACGAGTCGGGCGCGCTCCTCGAGGCCGAGGTGGCGGATATCGTCGCGCAGGATGGAGTCCATCGTGCCTGAGCCTGCGAGAAGGAAACGTGCTTTGGGGATTCGTCGCATTACTTCTTGGGCCGCTTTGAGAAAAATGCGTTGGCCTTTGCCGACGGGCAGGTCGAACCCACCGACCACGCCAAAGGCGAACTCTTTATCGGCGAGACTAAGGCTACGGCGGGCGGTGCAAGAGAAAGACGGGTCTTGAGGCTGGAAGCGGCGGGTATCGATGCCGGTGTGGATGACGTGGAGGTTTGCGGGATCGATCCGGCAGGAGAGCCGATGATGGCGTTCGGGAACTGGTGATGCTGGATCGTCATGGCCTTGCAGGAGGACTTGAGCGACGAAGGAGGAGACGGCGACGACCGCATCGGCGGAGGCGAAGAGATGTTTTCGGCTGAGGGGGGAGCGCGGACTTTTGGCAAGGTGGCGGGAGAAGACGATGAGTGGGCGGGGATTAACGAGGCGAGAAGCAAGAAGGGCGGTCCAGTAGTCGTCTCCGTGATGGGCGTGAAGGATGCGGGCACGGGTGCGGCGGAGAACGCCAGCGAGGGCGAGAATCTGCGCGGGGCGGAACCGGGGCAGAGAGTGGTAAGGAAATTTCTGGGCGGCAGAAGAGAGGGGGGCTTGGATGGGGCCTGCCATTTCGATGGTCCACCCGAGATCGGTGAGGCCTTGGGCGAGGGCGAGGGACTGGGAATCGGTGCCGCCTCCGCGGAGGCGGGAGTTGAGGTGAATGGCGCGAGCGGTGAGATCAGAAGAGGACATACGAAGGGGATATTAGCCTAAGGGAGGGGGAGAAGACGAGGGAGTTGGATTAAAAGCGGACATTGATGCCGAACTGGACCGAGTTGGAGAGGACGACTCCTGGTTGGAAGCCGGAGTAAGCGGGATTGATCACGCCAAGAAGTTTATAAAGCACATCGAAGTCGACTGTGTCGGAGATTTGCCAAAGGAAGCCTGAGCCGACGGAGAAAGCTGGAGAGTACGCCTCTTCGAACTGATCGGAGGTTTGGGTGTTATCGATTTCGGTGATTTGGAGTTGGGAGTAGGCGAAGCCGAATCCGGTGGAGAGATAGGGTTTCCAGCGGGCTTGGCCTGGCCAGCGGAAGACGGTGGAGAGGAGGGCGGGGACTTGGATATAGCGGCCGGTGAGCGAGAGGCCGCCTTGTCCGATTGATTCTGAACCTTGATCGGTCGTGAGGGTGCCGTTGCCGTTAAGATGGTCGAGTCCGTTGTAGGTGATTCCCCCTGAGAGTTCTACTCCGAGCCAATCGGTAAAGTTGATTCCCGGGGCGACATCGAAGCGCAGGCCTGGGTTAATGGAAATGGAGGGGTTACTCAAGGTGCCTCGTACCCCAGGCAGGATAGAGCCCGAAAGATTTTGGGCGCTGGAGAGATCGTTGACGAAGGCGAAGCCGAGATCGGTGCGAACATAGGGGCCAACACAGTCGGAGGCGTCGGGGACGACAAACTCTTTTTCGGAAAATTTATAGGTCATCGACCAGTTGGCCCCCGCGGAGAGATTGGTGAAGTCGCCGGTTTCGGCAATCTGGCTGGTGCTGTCGCTTTTGGAGTAGTTGAAGTTGAGTCCAGAGGAGAGTTGTGGAGTGAGGGCAAAGTTTAGGCCTATGCCTAAAGTGAACTGCTGATCGAGACGCTGAGAAAATCCGTTGGCGAAGCCGGTAACCTCGCCTTGGTCGTTGTAGTCTTGGGTTTGGGGAGCGCTGGTGGCATCGGTGTAGTAGGCGATGCGGTAGGAGGCAAAGGGGTTGAGGCTGATCTGGTCGGTCAGGGTGAGAAAATAGGATCCGGTCAGGCTGTTATCGGTGCGGGTATAGTAGGTGGGATTAGAAAAGACGTAGGAAGCGCGCCAATTGACGGAGACGGCTTGGGTTTCGGTCAAGGGGTGAAAGTAGCTGGCGGAGTAGGCGACGGTGATTTCGTTGAGGAAATTGTTGTCGGCGACTCCGGCCACATCCACTCGTTCGTCGGGAGTGTTGAGATAAAAATATCCGTTCACATCGACGGAAAGGCCGACACTGAGCTCAGGGGTGACCTGTTTAGTTCCGCGGAAAAAAATGTTGGCGAGGATAAAGTCTTGGGCGAGGCCGATGTCGTAGGTTCCGAGCCCATTATTGGTCTGGGAAGGTTCTTCTTGGCTGAAGTAGTTAAAGAAAGAGGTGCGAGTGCCAATTTCAGGAAAGAAGGTGTCGTAGCCTGGCATAGTGACGATAGTCGGGGCCCAAGCGGCCTCGATAGAAGAGATGGCTTGCCAGGCGGCGACAACATTTTGCGAATTTTTGGCGTAGTTCGCGTTAGAGAGCCAGTTGTAGGTTTGGTCTACGCGGAGGCGAGCAAAGGGCAGGCTAGGGACTTCTTTCATGAGCTGCATCGAACCGAGGTCATCGGAGACGGCAGTAGCTTCGAGGGGAGGTTTATCTTCGGAGCGCGGCTTGAGAGCTTGTTGGGCTTGTCGTTCACGTTCCTGCTGGGCTTGGGCATCGATGACCGCTTGCTGGGAGACGGCTCCTGGTAGAGCTTGCGACCAGAGAGGGACGGTTTGTGCACAAAGGAGCAGGGTGGTTGCTGCCCAGAATTTGAGCAAACCCCACCTATCGGGAATGAGCCGGTTAAACGCCTGTTCCACCAACTAGACTTATATGCGGGCGGATGACTAGACTACAACATATAGTGGCTAGATATACCCAAACACAATAAAATGTGAATTATAGTAAAAAGTCAGCGATATTGTTGCCCCATAGCTCGGATTCGTTTGGCCACTGCATCAGTGAGAACCTTTGGACTGAGGGCTTTGGCGTGGTCTCCCCAACTGAGGATCCACCGTTCTATTTCTTCTAGCGCGCCAAGGGTCATTTCTAGTTCAAGCCCTCCCACTTTGGTCTCCTTCAATTTTTGGGAGGGGTGCCAATCTCGTTCGCGAACGAGGCGTGAGGCAAAAGAATCAAAGCGGATACGCACCTGATATTTTGCCGTACCCGAAAAGACGCCGAATCCTCCCTTGAGCTCCTTCTCTGCGGAAAATCCCCGGGGGCGATCAAAGGTTTTCTTGGTAATTTGAGGGGAACGAATTCTGGGCAGGGCAAATGTTCTGATTTGGCCGCGAAGCGGATCGTGAGCCAGCAAGTACCAAGCATTATCGATATTGGCGAGATGATAGGGGTGGACAGCGCGTGTCTCGGGTCGGCTAGCGCGAAGGGAATGATAAGAGAAAGAAATTTCCTGTCGTTGGACGATGGAGCGCGCGAGGAGGCGAAAGGTCTCGAGATCGGCAGCGGAAGCCCCCGTGACGCGGAAAGAGTAGTCGGAGCCCCATTCGCCCAGATCGAAGCTGACGGTTTCCTTGAGGGCGCCAGTTAATTTCTGGAAAGCGGTCCCGAGAGTTTTTTCGAAGGGAGTGCCCCGGTACTGGGCGAGCACCTTCTGGGCGACGAAGAGAGCGAGAATTTCTCCTTCACTGACTTGAAGAAGGGGAAAGGCCTCGACGACTTCGGTGTAGCGAAAAGTGTAGCGGGTGGGATCGTACTCCAGGGGGAGGTTGAGGCGGTCTCGCATGAAATCGAGATCGCGCTGAATGGTTTTATAGGAGACCTCAAACTCGCGACCCAGTTTCTGGCAGTTGACCACCTGTTGGGTGGAGAGGAGATCGTGGAGACGTTGCATTCGTTCTAAAGGAGGCCGGCTATGGCCACCAGGAAGAGACAAAGATTTTTTACTCATAGGACTCTTTATGTCCTACCCAGGATGTCAGGATAGCACAAGAAAAAAGGAGGAAACGAAACATGGAAACATTAATGCACTGTCGATCCTGCGGGGAGGACACGAACCGAGCGGACTGGGAAGCCAGTGGAGCTTGTTGTGGCGCCTGCGGGGAAAGAACCGAAGGAAATCTGCGCCGGGGGTTGGAGGCGTTGGCCTCGCTGAGGAGGCGATTGGAGTTGGATCTGGTCTGGAGGCCAGGGACAAGCCATGCGTAGTCCGTTGGGGTTATTGGCGGCTTTGGCGGGAGCTAGCTGTACGGGACTATGCCTAGGTTGTGCTTGGGCGGTGCCTGAGTTGTCGA
Organism: Verrucomicrobia subdivision 6 bacterium; assembly: GCA_947441075.1. Taxonomy (GTDB): domain Bacteria; phylum Verrucomicrobiota; class Verrucomicrobiia; order Methylacidiphilales; family Verrucolacustridaceae; genus Verrucolacustris. Next base: position 2,898 of record CANESK010000032.1, on the reverse strand, counting down.
TTTTATCGGCAATAGCGGCGGCGTTCTGGTGGCAGGTGGCGCGGGTGGCGTGAAGTGAAGTGAATGTTTGATTTTGGATTCATGTTTTTGGATTCGGGGCAATAGTTTACGTTCTTTTCCGTTTGGAAAAGAGCTAGGACGACCGGGCCTACTACGTTCCGCCGACGCGTTACTTCGAAGGCTAAAGGACAGTCAGCCCTACCAGTGCGCGGGATCGGGGGGTAGAGCGATTTAAGTTTAATGGTAGGGGGCTTAACTGGATTAATAGTTGACCACAACATATAGAGTTTGATCGGAGTTATTAACTACAGGATGTGTTTTTTTACAAAGTATTACTCTAAAACAACTTAGATACTGATAAATATTGGTAAAAACGTTGACTTTCAACAACTTATGGGCATACTGGCCTGATGGTGATTTCGCCAATCAGTTTCAGTGAATTTTTTGAACTTTTGGGCGTTGGAATGGTCCAAGATTGAACGATATGACTTGGAAAGTTAAATTCTCCGCTCTTTTTTTATTCTCAATCGTTGGATTGGGCACGGGCTTGATTTATGGAGCGGTGGAGCTTCAGGAGGGGGAAATAACCACAATCAAAAATATGGTTGAGCACGATTCAGGAACTGGGCCTGCTCCTGCGAAGCAGAATGAGATGATTCATGAGAAATCGAGGGTAAGTACGGAGGCGGCATCGATGGCGGAACTGACCTTTGGAGACAGTACGATTACGCGGATGGGTGCGAACACATCGTTCTCGTTTCAGTCCAAAGAGCGTTTGGTGAAGCTGGATCGAGGGACGGTTTTGATCAATACCCCTCCTGGGGCTGGAGGAGCAACGGTGGAGTGCGGTGGAGTGACGGGAGCAGTGACGGGAACCACCTTTTTAGCAAGCCGTGCTGGGGACGGTAAAGTGATGTTTGTTTTGTTGGAAGGTTCGCCAATGAAAATCACCAGTGGCGGGGTGGTGACAACGATCAAACCTGGGCAAGCGGCCTCGGTGGGGGTGGCCGCACCAGAGGGTGGCGATAAAGCGGGTGGAGATAAAGCATCGGGAGATAAGGGTGGGGGAGAAAAAGCGGGCGGAGATAAAACGTCGGGAGATAAGGGAGCGGGAGATAAAGCGGGCGGAGAGAAAGCTGGGGGGGATCAAGGTGGTGGGGACAAGGGCCCTGCAGCTGGGAGTGGCGGGGAGAAGGGCCCTGCAAGCGGAGGTGGTGGGGAGAAGAGTGGGCCTGCCCCTGCACCAGCAGAAAGACCTAGGCCAGTGCAAGTTTTCGACGTGGATGTCAAAAAAATGGTGGATTCGACTCCGTTGATTCGGGATTTTGCGAAGCCATTACCTTCTGCCGAAAAAATCCAGGCCACGGTGCAAGTTCAGCAAAACAAGGTGTCGGAAGGGAAGATGGAGTCGCTTGGTATGGAGGTGGTGGCGGTGAAGGCGGATGGGGATCTGATGGTTGGCTCTCCCAAGATTGAAATGGACGCACCGCCCGCAAAAGAGGGGGGGCCAGCACCAAAAATTGAGGAGGGGATGGCGAAAAATGAAGGGGGCGGTCCTGGAGAAAAATTAGATATTGCGACGGCAGCCGGCGGAACTGAACCTGGACCTGGACCTGGGCCGGGACCGGGGCCGGGACCGGGGCCAGATAATTTGGATATTGCGACAGCAGGACCCGGAGAGGGACCTGCGCCGATAGTGGCGCAAAGCGCCCCTCCGCCGGCTGCGCCGAGGGTTGAGCTTCCTCCTCCTCCGCCACCAGTTTTTGTCCCACCAGCCCCGTTCATTCCTCCATCGATCACCAGTATTACATTTCGTGCGAATGATGCGACACGGCCCTTTGGAGAGGAAAACCCTGCCTTTGCTCTGCGCGTGGTTGCAGGCTCGTTAAGGGCTGGGGATAGTGTCGTGGCAACTTTTCTGACTCCTGCAAGCCCCACTAGCGCAGTGGGTCCTTATGATATCTCAATCGGATCGTACAGGATTGTGAATTCCAGTGGTGCCGATGTGACGTCGAACTACAGGGTTATTTTGGAAAGAGGCAAACTCGATTTGGCTAAGGCGGCGCAGACGCTGACCATTGATCGGCCGGCCCTTGCCTTAACGGGGGGAGTTTTCACCCTTACTGCGTCTGGGAGTATGACGGGTCCAGTCGCCTTTTCGATTTTAGATACGGATGGGCGGGCAAGGTTAAGAGATGGGGTGGTAACTGTGGGTAAAATTCTTGGAGCGAACACCTTTACGATTCGAGCGGACGTCGCGGGCTCAGCTAACTACTTAGGCGGACGCACCGAATTGACGGTGGCACTTGGCCGGGACGAGGTTGCCATAGCCGCCGCAGATCCTACTAAGCGACTTTTGTCTAGCATAGGCGACTCAGAATCAGTCGAGGCCCTTGCCAAATTTTTCTACTTCACCGGCAAAGCGGCGGGGGTGGCAGGGCCTTCGAGATTTTTCAGTGATGTGAGTGGCAGCACCAGAACGTTATCCGATTATAGCGACCGATCGGTGGCCCTTTACGATGGCCGACCGGGTGAGTTTTATGCGATGGGAACGCTGAATGGTGCGGGGCCGAATCACGACATCACTCTTGGATCTGCTGATACCGTGATCTTTGCTAATCGAATTAATTTGGGACAAGCTGGCCTAGAGTCGATGGTTCTGCGGCAAGTTTCCGATCAATCGATTCCTGATTTTAATGCGGCAGGATACACCAGCGAGTTATCTGCCGGAGCCTTAGCGTCCACTAGGCTTCCCTTTTATGTGCTTTCCGCTTCTCTTAAGATTAATCCCGCTGATGCTTTTGGGATGTTTGCGGGAGATTACAAAGCCTATTTGACCTATATGGACAGCGCGGGCGCAGGACAGACGATTAACCTGCTCGATCGGATTGGTGCGAG
>CANESK010000031.1 GCA_947441075.1 Verrucomicrobia subdivision 6 bacterium | reverse complement strand
GCAGGCGTTGGCGCAATTTGGATAGGGCAGAGTTTTGGATCTGGCGAACACGTTCCCGAGTTACGCTGAGTTTATTGCCGACCTGTTCGAGGGTACGTTCCTCGGAGTTGTCCAAGCCAAAGCGAAGTTGAAGAATCTGGACTTCGCGACAGGAGAGAGTCTGGAGAGAGCGGGAGACGGCATCGCGGAAATCGTTGCGCTCGTGCTCTGCGGTAGGATCGACGGCGGCGGTATCGGCGAGGAGATCGCCGAGGGTGCTGCCGTCGCCTTCGGTGCCGATGGTGGTGTCGAGGGAGACGGTGCCTGAGGAGATTTCCCTCAATTTGGTGACGCGACGAGGTTCTACCTGAAGTTCATCGGCGAGTTCGATGTCGGTGGGTTCGCGGCCGAGTTCGGCGCCTAGGGCTGAGCTGACGCGGCGGAGGCGTTGGATCTTGTCGACAAGATGGACGGGGAGGCGAACGGTTTTGCTTTGGGTGGCGAGAGCACGGCGGATCGACTGTTTGATCCACCAGCAAGCGTAGGTGCTGAAGCGGACATCCCGCTTGGGATCGAAGCGGTCGACCGCTTTCATTAGGCCGAGGTTCCCTTCGGAGATGAGATCGAGGAGGGGGAGGCCGCAGTGGTTGTAATCGGCGGCGAGTTTTACAACGAGACGGAGGTTGGACTTGATCATGAGCTCGCGTGCGGGGGCGTCGCCACGGCGGACGCGTTTGGCGAGGGTGACCTCCTCGGTGCGATTGAGAAGAGGGGTTTCGCCGATGCCCTTGAGGTAGGCCTGGAGGGTAGCGGGAAGTTCTACGTGCGAATTGGGAAGCTTGGTTTCTCGGGTGCTATCAGTTTTTGTATTCATACTAGGTTAGACCGGCGTGAGTGCGGAACGTTCGGACTTATTTTTAGGGGGTCAGTTCTTCTCGACAAGTGGAGGGGGTGGGGAAGCACATAGAAAGGAAGGTCATTTGACTTGGCTGGACTCTTTTCTAGCGTGGAATGAGTGGATCGCTTGCAAACCAGAATGATTTTGAAGCCCCGGCCTGACTGGCTGGGGGCAGATCGTGATTTGGAGCAGGAGTTAAAGGAGGTTGAACGACGGATTCTGCATCAGGCTTCTTTGTTTGATTCTGGGGCGGAGGCGTATGTGCGATATGCCTTGGAAGGGGGTGGGAAGAGGTTGAGGCCTGCCTTGGTTTTGCTGGCGGGGAAAGTAGCGGGGGGGTGGAGTGATTCGATTCGGGACTTGGCGGTGATTGTGGAGTTGGTGCATGTGGCTTCATTGGTACATGACGATGTGTTGGATCAGGCGGAGTTACGCAGATCGCGGGCGACGTGTAACGCGAAGTGGGGGGTAGAGCTTTCGGTCTTGCTGGGGGATGCACTTTTTTCGCATGGGCTGGAGTTGGCGACCAAGCTGGAAGATGCGGAGGTGGCGCGGAAGATTGCGGAAGCGTCGAGGAATCTGTGTGAGGGGGAGATTTTGCAAACGCAGAGGAGATTTGATTTAAAGATGTCGGTAGCAGATTATTTACACATGGTGGGGTTAAAGACGGGGGCTTTATTTAGAGTAGCGGCGGAGGTGCCTTTTCTGGTTTACGAGGTGGCGGAATCAAAGCGGGAAGCGGCGCGATCGTTCGGGAATCAGCTGGGTGTGGCCTACCAGATTTACGATGATTGTTTAGATTTGTATGGGACGGATGAGGCGAGCGGGAAGACTTTGGGGACTGATTTACGGAAAGGGAAGTGGACCTTGCCGGTGTTGCATGCGTTGCAGACGTTGCCGAAGGAGGATTCGGAGAAGTTGCGGGCGCAGTTGGTGGGGGAGGATATTGGGGTGGAGGAGGTGGCAGAAAAAGTGAGTGCGGCGGGCGGGTTGAAATTTGCTCTACGGAAGGCGGTGGAGCTTTTGGAGAGAGCGAAAGTGGACTTGAAGGTTTTGGGGGAGGGAAAGGATGCGGGAAAGTTGGTGGAGATGACCGAGCGGTTGGCGGGGTATTTGAAGACGGCTGGGGGGTAGGGTTGTTTGAACTTTTCGGGGTGGGGGAGTAGAGGGTAGGATCTAAGGTAATGTCGGTCACCACTGCCCAGTTGCCCGATTTAGAGAATGGTCCGACCGATGAGGAGTTGGTGGCATCCACGGTGGGGGGGAACTTGGCATCGTATGACGAGTTGATTCGTCGCTTTCAATCTCGGTTGTACGGGGTGATCTACCATTTGACGTCGAACCATGAAGATACGAACGACATGTTGATGGAGGTTTTTGATAAGGCGTACCGGAGTTTGCCAACGTTTCGAGGGCAGTCATCGTTTTATACGTGGATTTATCGAATCGCGATTAATCGGACTTTTAACTTCTTGGAGAAGAGGAAAAGGCGGCAGGGAGCGATGAGCTTAAATGAGTTAGATGAGGATGGTTTACCGAAGTTCGATATGCCTGATACTATCGCCAGGAACAACCCAGTTAAGTCCACTATGCTCAATGAGTTGCAAAATAAATTGAACGAATCGATGCTTTGCCTGTCGAAAGAACATAGAACGGTGGTAACCCTTTATGATATACAAGGACTTGCACATGCGGAAATTGCCAAGATCATGGGATGCACGGAAGGAACAGTGCGTTCCCGCCTGCACTATGCTCACAAGCAATTGCAGAAATCGCTTGGCATTTACCTGCGAAGGTAAAATGATAGGAGATAGATAAAATGAAACAAAACGACGACTTCACGCAACTTCAGAAACTTCTTCAATTGAAGAGGCACGAGACTCCTGGTCAGGAGTACTTCAGCCGTTTTGTAGATGCATTTCACCAGTACCAGCGCAGAGAAATTCTCCGTGAGGAGCCTTGGTATTCGAAGGTGGTGGAGGTTCTCTTTGAGCCTTGGTTGGCTGGAATTCCTCGTTTGGCCACGGTGGGTGCATCTGCGGCTCTCTTGGTGGCAGGGATCGCATTTTTCCTTGAGCCAGTTGGGCCCAACTCTAGCCAGTTGGCAGACGGCAAAGTTGCCCATGAGCGGGGAATTATGGTGGCTTCGAATCAAAGTGATGACTCCGTTCAGATTCAGCCTGAGCTGATTGAAACCGCCGCTGGCGGTGAGGGGACACAACTTCGCCCCCTCTATGTGAATGGGCGCGGTGCAGTGGCTTATGATTCTCGGCTCGCGTTCTAAGATCGCGATTTTCGCGCTTCTTTTCATCGGCCTCGCTCTGGTGGGCTTGGTGGGTGGGAGGGCGTACTATCTTTCGAAGCAAGGACCCGCGGGGGTTGCCGCTGTAATCACTTCTCAAGCGGAAGCGAATGTGGCGGCCGCTACGGCTCTGACTCCGACGGCACCGAGCGAACCGAGGCCTGTCGGGACAGGAGTCTTCGACCAAATTGCGGCGGAGGTAAGTGGCGTTTATGAGAAAGCTGCCCCCACAGTGGTGCGGGTCAGGGCAACCGATGGGCCTGAACAGTTGGCTGGAACGGGATTCTTTATCGATGGGGAAGGAACTATTTTAACGGCGTATGCGGTAGTGGGTCAGGCGGAATCGGTTTCGGTGGAAGTAAACGGACGGACTTTTACGGCCAAGATTATTGGTCGAGATCCGCGGAGTGGAGTGGCGGTATTGAAGATTAACGCCACGAAGACACCTCACCTTGAATTTGGCGACGGGTTACGACTTCGGCCAGCGTCGGCAATTGTCAGTGTGGCTTTCCCTTATGATTTAAAAGCGGAGCCAACGTTTGGATTTGTGGCTGGATTTGATGTGAAGTATCTCACGCGGTTTTTTGCAACGACCCATCTAAGGGCGAATTTACCGATCAAGCCAGGGCAGATCGGCGGACCCCTGCTGGACAGTCAAGGAAAGGTGGTGGGTGTATTGATGTTGGAGATCGATGAGGGGAAAGCGTGTTATGCGTTGCCGATTGAAGCGGCATCCAAAGTAGCGGCGGACATTCAGAAGTATGGGGAACCGCGGCACGGGTGGATGGGGGTGGGGGTGATGCCAGATCGGAGTCGACCTGAACGTGGCTCACCTGTTTTCGTGGATCGTCTTTACAAGGGAACGCCTGCGGAGAAGAGCGGGTTGAAGGCGGGGGATGAAGTGATCTCGATTGGAGACAAACCAGTGAGAGAACCCTCGGACGTGCTGGATGCGGCTTTCTTCTCGCAGGTGGGGGGCAAGGTGCCGGTGAAGGTAAAGCGGGACGGGAAAGAGCAGATTTTCACAATTACGGTTTCCGCTCGACCTGATAGTTCGCGGATCGTGGAGCCCGCACCGCTTTTCCCTAACCCGTCTGGTGGGCCAGCCTCCCAAGGGGTGCCGGTCAAAGCGAACCGCTAACTCTCACCGCCTTTTGTGCGGTTCCATTCTGTGGATAGGGTTTTTGGTGTAGGGTTTCGTTATGGAATTTAAAAACACCGCACTGATCTTGGCGGGGCATGGTTCCACCCTCCTTCGCTCAGTCTCGACAAGCTCGCTGAGCTTCGGAGGGTTGGATGCTTAAAGAAACAGCGCTGATCCTTGCAGGCCACGGCTCAACCAAAAATGCGGAATCGAGTCGGTTTACAAGGGAGACGGCCCATCGTTTGCGGGAGAGGGGAATTTTTGCGGAGGTACGGGCGGGATTTTGGAAGGAGGAACCATCTTTTGCTGATGCCTTGAGGGGTTTGCAGTCGAAGAGGGCTGTGGTGGTGCCATGGTTTTTGGCGAAGGGGTATTTCACGACCCAGATTCTTCCACGTGAATTTAGAGAGACGGCAGGGGTGGAGTGTCGGGTGACGGAGCCGATCGGATCAAGACCAGAGATTTTGGAGCTGGTGCTGGGAAGAGCAGAAAAATTGTGTCAGATAAAAAAACATCAGAATCGGGATGTTTGTGTTTTGATAGCGAGTCACGGGACGGGGTTGCATGCAGGATCGAGGCGAGCGGCGGAAGATTTAGCGGTGGGTTTAAGCAAAAAGGGTTATCGAAGTGCGCGGGCGGTTTTTTTGGAGGAGGAGCCAAGAATCGCAGACTGGAGGAAAGTTGTGGCCGAGGATGGACCAGTTGTGGTGTTGCCCCATTTTCTGGCGGGTGGATTGCACGGTTCGGAGGATGTGCCTGGGTTGTTGGGTTTGAGTTCGGGGGCGGAGGGGTGGTCGGAGGTGGGAGGGAGGGAGATTGGGTATGGAGCCGCTTTGGGCAGGCCGGAGGAGATGGAGGAAATGGTGATAAGATTGGCGAGCGCGAATTGAACCCTTTGTCTAAATCGGGGCGGATTGGTCAGATTCGGTGGAGTGTGCATGGGTTGGGGTTCGAGGTGAGGCACGAAAGAGATGGGGATGGTTCTGTGGATCTGTTGCGAAAGGTTGAGACTCTGATGGAGTTGGAGGAAGTGGTGAGGAGAGATGGGGATGGAAAGTACCGGCCATTGCGTGGAGAGAGGAATTTGGTGCAGGGGTGGTTTTATTGGGCGAAGAGTAGTGAGGAGTTGAGAGAGGTGCTGGAGGTGATTTATCCAGGGGCTGTGGGAAATTGGGAGGCGGAGCGAGAGGGACGATTGGTTCAAGGCGATTGGAAGGGGGCGGCGAAGAGGCAGATGGGGCGGGTGCAGAAGTTAATTGAGAATGGGGAAAAATCGGTAGAAAGAGCCGAGAAAGAGCTTTGTCAGGCGCGGTGTGGGAAGAGTCCGCTTTGGGCGGGCAAAACGTGCAGAGCGGAGGTGGGAAGAATCCCGCTGGCATGTGTCGAGCCGTGTCCGATATTTTGGGATGTGGCGCTAGCCAGTGGCAGTTAGCCGAAGAGGCCTTTTTTCTTAGGTTTGGCGAGGCCTACGCGGGTTGGATCCCGAGCATTTTGCACCGCTTCTTCTGAGGTGATCAAACCTGCTTCAACCAGATCATCCAAAGAGGCATCGATCGTGCGCATACCATCGCGTCCGCCGATTTCCATAATTCCGACAATCTGTTCCATCCGACCCGTTCGAAGGCAGGCGGAGATCGCGGGGGAGGCGGTTAAAATTTCGGAAGCGAGTACGCGTCCTTGACCGTCTGCTTTGGGAAGGAGGCGCTGAGAGATAACCGCTTGGAGTCCGTTGCCGAGTTGGGCGCGGATTTGCGGGAGCATTTCCGCTCCAAACATTTCGAGAATACGGTCGAGGGCTTTGACTGGGTCGGAGGCGTGGAAGGTGGCGAGAACTAAGTGGCCTGTTTCAGCTGCTTGCAGTGCGATCTGGACCGATTCTTGGTCACGGAGTTCGGTCACAGCAATAACATCTGGGTCTTGGCGCAAGGCGTGGCGAAGACCTGAAGAAAAAGAGCGGGTGTCTTTGCCAACTTCCCGCTGTTTAATCAAAGAGAGAGCGGGAGGAAAAACGTATTCGATTGGATCTTCGAGAACCACGATCACCCCTGAGCGCGTTCGGGAAATTTCTTCAATCATAGCTGCCATGGTGGTGGATTTGCCTGAGCCGGTTGCCCCTGTGATTAGAACGAGCCCTTCCTCGAGATCGCATAATTTTCGAACGATCGGGGGAAGGCCTAGCTGCTCGAGGGATGGATTCGTTCGGTTGATGAAGCGGAAGGCGGCTTCAACGGTGCCGCGGGAAAAGTGGGCGTTCCCGCGGAGTCGCCCAATCCCCGCCACATCCATTGAGAAATCTAGATCCAGCTCAGATTCTAACTTGGCGCGTTGAGTTTCGGTGAGAACACTGAAGGTAATCTCGCGGCATTGGCGGGGAGACATCGGGGGGTGAGGAAGGGAGTGGAGGACTCCTTCGACACGACAAGCTGGAGGCTGGCCTGCAGTGAAGTGAAGATCGGAAGCACCACGCTGTTTCGCTTCTTCGAGAAGTTGAAGAATATTTAAATCGTCCATGACTAGTCCTGTGCGACTTGGAAGGCTTGGCTGGAGATACCCATGGCGGCTCGGCGGAATTCGTCGGCCATGGGAGCGGCTGCTAGGGCCTCTTCCATGGAGATGTGGCCGTCGCGGAAGGCTTGGACGAGAGATGTGGTCATGGATCGATTTTCTGGGGACTGAGAAATCTGCATAAAGTCTACCAGTTCGGTGCCGCCTCCGTTTCGGATCCACTGGCGCGTGGCAGCCTGATTTTCGAAATGTTCGGCCACGAGAAAGAGTTTTTTCGACAAACCTCGAACGAGTTGTTGGGTGAAAACCCCGACAAGTTGAGCGGCGAGAAGGGCAGAGGCGTCTTCACGTTCGGCCGGGCTGAAGATACGGTGGAGTCGCTCAACGGCCTCGGCGGCGCTCCCGCTATGGACAGAGGCGAGGACGAGGTGACCGGTCTCGGCGGCTTGGAGGGCGGTGCTCGCGGAGACGGAATCTCTAATCTCACCTAAGAGAATGATGTCGGGACTTTGACGGAGGGCGCGACGGAGGCCTTCGGCAAAAGAGGGGGTATCGGCTCCTACTTCTCTCTGGGTAAAGCGGCAGAGGTTCTCTTGAAAAAGATATTCGACAGGATCCTCAATCGTAATGATGTGGCGGGTAGCAGTTTGATTTAGCCATTCGAGGCCCGCGGCCAGCGTGGTGGATTTTCCGGTCCCAGTGGATCCAGTTACGAGAATCAGTCCCGATGGGCGCGTGAACCACTTTTGCAGAAGTTCTGTGGGCAGGCCGAGCTCTTCCATGGTGGGAATCTGGGTTTTGATGTTACGGAGCACGGCACCGCGGACACCCAGTTGGCGATGGAGGTTGACGCGAAATCGAAGGCCTGAGCGAGTGACTAAGGAGGCGTCATGATCCGTGGCATCGGGTTTGGCTCCACAGGCAGACCAGAGGTGGTCAAGAAGGTCCTCGCTGGCGGGGACAGTTTCTAGGGGGAGAAGTTGGTCGCCTAGGCGAACGAAGGGGATTGCGCCCTCGCGCAGAAAAAGGTCGCTCGCTCCAGCTTGGAGGCAGGACTCGCAAAGTGATTCCAGAGCTTCCATACCTAAGGGAGGATGTTCCTAAATCAATCCCATTCCAAGTCCCGCGGAGGTGGCCGATGAGTCACGGATCCAATGGACACCATAGGATAGAACCGCTCGGTCCGCGGATGGTGGAATTTTTTTCCAAGGGGGGGAAGTTAGGGGCGGCGAAAGGGTATGAGCCGAGGCCTGGGCAGGCGACGATGGCGGGGAAGGTGGCGGAGGTAATTGAGGGGAAGAGGCATCTGGTAGTGGAAGCAGGAACGGGCACCGGAAAGAGTCTGGCTTACCTAGTGCCAGCGGCTTATGCGGCGGAGGAAATGGGTAAAAAAGCGATCATCAGCACTTACACCATCCATTTGCAGGAGCAGTTGTTTGGGAAGGATGTGCCGATTGTGCAGTCGCTGGTGCCGTTTGAGTTTACCGCTGCTTTGCTTAAGGGAAGGCACAACTATCTTTGTCCACACAGACTGAAGAAGGCGCAGCAGCATCAGGGCGATCTTTTTGCCACGGGACAGGCGGAGCAGCTGAGGGGATTAGTGGAGTGGGCGGGAAAAACGAAGGATGGAACACTATCGGATATTCATTTTCAGGTGGATGCGGCGGTGTGGGCGCAGGTGTGCAGCGAGGCGTTTGCTTGTACGCCGAGGCATTGTGGAGGCCCGACGGGCTGTTTTTATCAGAAGGCGCGAGCAAAAATTCTCGATGCCAAGGTGGTGATTCTGAACCATGCGCTACTTTTTGGGCTATTGGCGGGGTCGGAAGAGGCAGAGGATTCGCCGACTGAGGGCTATCTTTTTCCTAACGATTTTCTGGTTTTGGATGAGGCTCACGAGGTTGAGGACGTGGCGGCGAAGGCGTTGGGGTTGGAGGTTCGTTTGGGATCGCTGCGGTTTTTGCTTCAGAGATTGGTTCATCCGAGAACGAAGAAGGGAGTCTTAGCTAGGATTGGGGATGGGAATGCGGTGAAAGCGACCTTGGGAGTGTTGGGGATTTTAGAGGATTCGTTTGAAGGGATCTTGGAAAGTGCGGGGTTGAAGGGGCCGGGGCAGAAAAGGGTGAGGCAACCTCTGGGGGTGAAGAGTGAGTTGGGACCTCGGTTAATGGATGTAAGGGCTCAGCTATTGAAGTTGGCGGAGGATGCGGGGGATGGGGAGGAGCGGAACGAGTTGAAAGACCATGCGAGGAGGTTGGAGGGGAGCGCGTTTGGGTTGGGGGAATTTCTGAAGATGAGTCGGGAGGGACATGCGTATTGGGTGGAGAGGAGAGTGGCGGAGGAGGGTCGGGCGCAACGGGGGGAGATGAGTTTACACGCTTCGCCAGTGGAGGTGGCGGCAAGGTTGGAAGAGCTAGTTTTTCGGCCGAGTTGCACGACGGTGATGACGAGCGCGACGTTAGATGTAGGGAGGGGATTAGAGTTTTTTGCGAAGAGAGTGGGTGCGGCGGAGGCTGAGACACTTTTGGTGGAGTCACCGTTTGATTATGAGAGTCAGATGCGGGTTTATCTTCCGAAAGGGATGCCTGAACCATCGGAGGGAGCGAGGTTTCAGGAGGCGTTGGAGGGATGGATTCAGCGTTTTGTGGGGATGACGAAGGGAAAGGCATTTGTGCTATTTACGAGTCGGGCGATGTTACGAAAAACGGCGGAAGGGATGGCAGGATGGTTTGAGGAGAAGGGATGGAAGTTGCTGGTACAAGACAAGGGGAACTCAAGGACGCGGCTGTTGAAGGAGTTTAAAGAGGATCGGGACAGTGTGTTATTTGGAACGGACAGTTTTTGGCAGGGGGTGGATGTGCCTGGAGAAGCGTTATCGAATGTAATTTTGACGCGGTTACCGTTTTCGGTGCCCGACGAGCCGTTGTTTGAGGCGAGGTGTGAGAGGATTAAGGAGTTAGGTGGGGAACCGTTTCGGGATTTGCAGTTGCCTGAGGCGATATTGAAGTTTCGGCAGGGGGTAGGGAGATTAATTAGGAGTCGGGAAGATCGAGGTCAGATTGCGGTATTGGACGGGAGGATATTAAGTCGGCGTTATGGGAAAAGTTTTCTGAAGATTTTACCTGAGTGTCCCGTGGAGATTGTGGGTGATGAGGGGGGAGATGTCTGATTTTGGATGTTGAATTTTCAATTTTAAATGGGAAGAGAGGACGCGGATCTAGTAGGTTCCATGGGACTGGGAGAGGGATGGTGAGGAATAGGTTGTAAGGAGGAAAGTAATCCCTTAAAAATTAACCTATGTATCGAGCGTTGTTTCTCGGTCTGGTCTTGGGTTCGGGGATGTTGTGGGCAGGGGCGCCGATGGATTTAGATTCTCCGTTTGTAAAAACAGCTTTGATTAAGGGGACTAGTGGCGAAATTGTTGAAAAATCTGTCCGCAAGGGAAGGATTAATGCGAGTAATATAGAGTTACAGAAGGACGAAGGGGGGCTTCTTGTTTTGCAAGCAGACAGAGTCCTCGCGGTATTACCGAAAATCCCTCAAGCCGGAGAAACTTACCTCCAAAGCGATGCTCAGCGTGCCCTGGCTGTGTTGATAGAAGCACAAAAACTTTTTCCCGATCGGGTTGAAGTAACGGCCTCTACTATCGCTGAATGGGATAAGCTTTCCCGTCAGGCGACTCAGGCAGATGAAATGGAGCGAAAAGCCCTTGAGGAGTGGTTTCAGTCTGCCGCTAAAATATCACCGCAGGCGAAAATGGACGAGATTCGAGCCTTGGCTGAACAGGGGGAGTCCTTTGCTGGAAAGTTTCCTGATGAGGAAAAGAAGATCCATGAACAGGTCAAAGGGCTAAGGGAACTTTCGAAAATTGATCTCTCTAAAGTAGCAAACCCAGCTTTTCAAATCGGTAACTTTGGTGACAGTTTTGTCCCTGGGGCGATCCTTTGGGTGGTTTTGTTGGTTCCCTTGATTATTTTCATAAGTGGTGTTTTGGGCGCGATTCAAGGATTCAAGGAGCGGCTTCCCCTGGCTGGATTGCTTAGGATTGTCTTGGCATTGATCGGGGGTGGCTTGTTAGGTCTCGTGCTTTGGCCTGAAGCCACAACGCTAGGCCCACATGACGAAAATACTAAAATTCACAGCTCTGCCCAGCGAGGGCTTTGGCTCTCGCGTAACTTAATCGAGCAGTGGGCAGATCAGCCCTCGCAGAAAGTGAATGTTCCAAGTGAAGCGTGGCTAGGATTTATTTCAGGCACTCTTCAGGCAGGAGCGGAGGACCCCTCCACACTATTTTGGTGCTTGGAAAAGCCGAGGATTAAGCGGGAAAACAAGCAACTTCATATTGTTCAACCACTGGTATTTAAGTTTTTACCAATCAATTTGAAATTCATTTTTTCAGAGCCATCCAAGGGGCAGTCATGGACTGACATGGATTTGACTGGTTTTAAGATAGGCCATCTTCCACTTGGAAAATTTGTGGGTAGCTACGCATTACAGGCGCTCTCTGTTGCCTATGAGGGGGTGCGAACAGGATTCGCTTTAGATAAAGGGGTTCGCTGGGTAATGGGTTCAGATGAGATGCTGGTAGTTGAAATTCCCTCCGCACGTCAAAAAAGACCCGCAGCAAAAGATTCGGTAAGTGCTAAAGAATTAGCCGAAGTATTTGATCAGGGCTTTGGAGATATTTACAAGGATAAGTATATAACGGTTGAGGGGGATTTAATCGAGGTGCAAAGCAGAAGGGAGATCGTCGGTGGGGATACGTTTAAAAGGGAGGACCCCTTCGACGAATTCTATTTAGATGGATTGCCAGTTGATGGCATTCGCAGAGTGGCAGTCAAGATTCGGTGCCAGCTTAAGTCCGAAAAAATTTTCTTTTTAGACGGAAAAGGTGATCTTTTTGAGGGTTCGCCTAACCCGCAGAATCCTCGCACCGACATTCCAGTACTGCGTAAGGGAGTTTCAGGTACAAAGATAAGGGTTAGTGCTGGAAGAATCGAGTCTGGAGGATCTGAGCGAAGGTTAATTAATATTTACGACTGTCGTAAGCTTGAAGGATATGAAGCTGGAGAGTGGAAAGTTCTTTGGGCAGCACCAAGTGCTAAATAAAAACGGCTGTTGCTATATCAAGCAAACGCTCAAGCACGTTTTAACATAGTCAGCGCGGCGGTTTTGGTGTTTGAGGTAGTAGGCGTGTTCCCAGACGTCGATGCCATAGATTAAGGTGGCGGATTCCATCAGAGGTGAGTCTTGGTTGGGGTAGGCCTTAATAAAAAGTTTTCCTTCTTTGTTTCGGGCGAACCAGGCCCATCCGCTCCCAAATATTCCCATGGCGGTTTTGGTCATCTCCTCTTTCCACTTTTCGTAGTTTCCAAATGTGTTATCGATCTCCTTGGCTAGTTTGCCTTCAGGCTTCTTGCCGGGGTTGGATAAAGTTTTCCAAAGGTGGGAGTGATTGGCGTGTCCTCCAGCATTATTGCGGACGGTGGTGCGAATTTCGGTTGGGACGGCATCGAGGTTTCCTAAGAGTTCTTTGAGAGACTTTTTTTGGAGGTCGGGGTACGGGGCGATGGCTTTGTTGAGGTTGTTGACGTAGGCGGCATGATGTTTGTCGTGATGCAAACTCATGGTTTCCGCGTCGATATAAGGTTCAAGCGCATTGGGTGCGTAGGGAAGAGGGGGGAGGGTGAAGGGACCGGTAGCGGCAGTGCCGGAAGGTTTTGTTGCGACTGGTTCTGCCTTGGCAAAGCCCGAAAAAATCTTTCCAGTAATGGCTGAACCTGCAAGGAGTTTGAGGAGGTTACGGCGGGATAGGTTGGTCATAACTGAATGATGGTCGGTTGGGTGGAGAGGTGGCAAGGGGATCTCGCGCCCCGCATTCGCGCGGATGTTTAGAACTGGTTGAGGCGGTCGAGGAGGGCGCGGAGTCTGCCGAGATTGCGACGATTAAAGGGGACGCAGAGGCGGGCGAGGGAGGCGAGTTCGGGTTCATTGGCTTCCTCGGGGTAGGGAGCACAGGTGGTGATAAGGGTCTCGGGGCGGAGAATATCGTGAAAATCTTCGTTGAGACGGACAAGAGCGCCTCCGGGGATTTGGCGCTGCATCCGAACGAGCATGACGTCCCCGATATAGCGATAGGAGTGGAAGTTGTAGTAGAAGTTGACCACTTCGCGGCGGGCGAATTCGAGATCGTCGGTAACTTTGAAGAGGGTGAAGTCTTCTTCGGAGATGAGACCATCTCCGAGTAAATGTTCGCGCATATATTTCTCGAAGGTTTTCCAGAAATTGCCGCGGGAGGCATCGACCATGATGAGAGGGATGATGTTGGTTTTGCCTGTTTGCATCAGAGTGAAAGACTCGAAGGCTTCGTCCATGGTACCGAACCCGCCAGGGAAGAGGGCGATGGCATCGGAGTGTTTGACGAAGTTGAGTTTGCGGGTGAAAAAATATTTGAAGGTGAAAAGCTTGCTATCGCCGCGGATGGTTTCGTTGGGTTCCTGTTCGAAAGGGAGTTCGATGTTGAGGGCGAAGCCGTGTTTGCGTCCTGCGCCTGCTTGGGCGGCGCCCATGATTCCTTCTCCACCGCCCGTGATGACCATATAGCCAGCTTCCTGCATGAGTTGGCCGAAGCGGTGGGCCGCTTTATAGGTCGGGGATGTGGGTTGGGTACGGGCGGATCCGAAGACGGAGATTTTTTTGATACCGCGATAGGGGGCGAAGACTTGGTTGGCGTCTTTGATTTCGCGCATGACGCGTTTGAATTGTTTGAGGTCGCCTTGATTGGTGCCATCTGAGGCCAGGCCGACAATCATGGAGATCATCTCTTTAAATAGTTGCCGTTGACCAGAGATTCCCGCGGCCTCAATAAGTTGTTCTATGTTGTGATCCAAGGGGTTAGGCTTGTTTTCATGCTTCGCGATGACAGAGGAAGATTTCACTTATCTAAGGGTGGCTGAGAGGATCGGCTATGGCAAATCTTTTGGAAGCACTTGGGTCGAGGGTAGTTGTGGGGGATGGGGCGGTAGCCGCCTATCTTTATGCGGAGGGGGTGTCTTTAGGGCGGAGTTTTGAAGGACTGAACTTAACGGAGCCTGATCGGGTGGGTGAAGCGCACCGTGCCTATCTTGAGGCGGGGGCGGAACTGATCGCGACGAATAGTTTTGCGGCGGGTAAAGAAGCGTTGAAGCGACACGGGTTAGAGGGTCAGGCGAACGAGATTAATTGGAAGGCATCGAAGCTGGCGGCTCATGAAGTGGGCAAAAGTGGGGCGTGGGTGGCGGGTTGTATTGGGCCGAGCGGGTTGGCGAGGGCGGAGCGGAGTGGGTTGGGAGCTAAAGGGACGGAGGATCTTTTTCGGTCGCAGGCAGGGGCGCTGATCGATGGGGGGGCAGGGGCGATTCTCTTACAGGCGTTTGGGGATCCTGAGGAGTTGGAGATTGCGATTGGATCGGTACGTGAGCTCCATCATTTGCCAGTGATCGCTTTATTGTCGGCGGGCCGTGAGGGCACGTTACCAGGCGGAAAAAATTGGGAGGAGACAGCCGAGAAGCTACGTCGAGCGGGGGCGGAGGTGGTGGGGGTGGCGCCAGCGTTTGGGCCGAGCGGGTGTGCCTCGTTACTTCGAAGATTTTCTAGCGGAGGAGATAAGTTTCTGGCGGCCTATCCTGACGCGGGTCAGCCAGAATTCTCGGAAGGGCGTTATCTCTACGCCAATCATCCTGGCTATTTTGCTGAGCGAATGGCGGCACTACCCCCGCTGGGAGCTGGGTTACTCGGAGGAGGTTCGGGGGTGAGCCCAGCCCATATTAGGGCACTGAAAGCTAAGCTAGTTGAGGTGAAGTTGGTCACCGCGCTGCGGGTGGCGGAGGAACCCAAACGGGAAGCAATTACGGTGACTGCGCCTGAGGGGCAAAAAAAACAGAAGCGGGAAGAATCGATTTTGGATCGACTGAAGAAAGAGCGGATTGCGGTGGTGGAGTTAGATAGTCCACGGGGTCTGGATATGGGTCCGTTTCTAAAAGCGGCGGAGGAGTTGGTTCAAGCGGGAACGACGGCGTTGACCCTTGCGGATAACTCGCTGGCGATTTTGCGGGTGGCGAACACGGCGGCAGCAACCTTGTTGAGGGAAAAGTTGGGCACGACTTGTCTGATCCATCTGGCGTGCCGAGATAAGAATCTGATCGGGTTACAAAGTGAGTTGATGGGTTTGGCGACGTTGGGGCATAGGCATGTTTTGGCGCTGACGGGAGATCCTTCGAAATTTGGGGATCACCCTGGCGCCACTTCGGTATACGACGTGAACAGCCTGGGGTTGATCGATCTGATCCGGCAGATGAACGAGGGAAGAAACTCAGCGGGACGCGAAATTGGAACGGGCGCGGAGTTTGTCATTGGGGTGGCCTTTAATCCGAACTCTCGCAATTTTGATGCGCAGGTGAAAAAGCTGGAGAGAAAGATGGAGCGTGGGGCTCATTTTGTCATGACTCAGCCCGTGTATGAAAAGGAGATGGTGCGGAAAATGAAGGAAGCGCTTGGGCCGTTGGGCATTCCCGTTTTGGTGGGGGTGATGCCGGTGGTGAGTGCACGCAATGCGGATTTTCTGCATCACGAAGTGCCAGGGATTTCGATTCCGGATGCGGTGAGAGAGAAGATTCGTTCCTTGCCTGAAGGTCCTGCGCAAGCGGAATACGGGCGGGAGGTGGCGGCGGAGTTGGCTCGGGAGGTGGCAGAGCATTTTCGTGGAATTTATCTGATCACGCCGATGGTACGGTCGGGAATGACGGCCCCGATCGTGAAGGAGTTTCTAAAAACCTGATGAGTGAAATGGTCATTAGCGGGAGTCGGCCCCGCAATTTGGGTTGGCTGAGGGCGGCGGCTTTGCTCTACGGAGATTGGGGGACGAGCAAGGCGTATGTAATTGGGCTGGCGGTGCTTTTGGCGGGGTATGCGGCGCCGATTTATTTGGCGGGAATTATTGCACTGACTTTTTTGGTGGGCTGCAACTATGTGTGGGTCTGTAAATTCTTTCCTGAGGGGGGTGGGGTGTATCACGCGGCGCGTTTACATAGTCCGCGACTGGGGGTGATTGGGGCGTTGTTATTGCTGGCGGGTTACGTGGTGACGGCGTCGTTGAGTGCGTATGAAGCGTACAACTATTTTGGGTTAGGGGAGGAGGCGCCTCGTTGGGCGATCTTGACGATTTTTGCGATGGGAGTGTTGAATGCGTTTGGTCCACGTTTGGCGGGTGGGGTTGCGGTCTATCTCGCCTTGCCGGCTGTGCTTGTGCTCTTGGGATTGTCTGGCGCGGGATTATTTTCAGGACACGAAAGAATTATGATGACTCCAACGCAGGGGGCTTGGGAGGGGTGGAAGATTTTTACGGGGATGGTCTTGGCCTTATCGGGAGTGGAGGCGGTGGCCAATATGACGGGGGTGATGAAAGCGGACCCTGGGTCCTCCGCGGAAAAGCCTTCGGTTCATCATCAAGCGCGAAAAGCAATTGGGCTGGTGATGATCGAGGTCTGTTTAATCACGGCGGTTTTGGGACTGATGATTGCAGGAATGCCAAAAGAGTCTTTCCTGCATCCAGAAAGTTTTCTGCGGACGATGGCGGATCACTACATCAGTCCGACCTATGGATGGGTGGTGGGGATGGTGGTGGGACTTCTGCTGCTCTCTGCGGTGAATACAGCGATTGTGGCGATGGTAGCTCTTCTTTTCAGCATGGCCCAAGATGGGGATTTGCCTCCTGCCTTTACGTTTTTGAATCGGCAGGGGGTGCCTTGGGTACCTCTGATTGCGGCGGTGGTGCTTCCGGTGGTGGTGTTGGAATCGACCCGTGGACTTGAGGCGTTGGCTTCGTTGTATGCGATTGGGGTGACGGGGGCGATTTGTTTGAATTTGGGTTCGTGCAGTTTGGATCGGAATCTGCCGATGAAGGGGTGGCAGAGAACGATCATGGCGGGAACGGCGGTTCTGATGGCGGGGATTTGGGTGACGATTGCGGTGACCAAGCCTCATGCGCTCCTTTTTGCGGTGGTGCTTTGCGGGGTGGGGTTGCTTCTGCGGGAGGGGTATCGACCGAAGGCGGTTGTGGCACGGGAACCGGAGGGGGCTATCCCGATGGCAGGGGGTGGCAAGGTGGGTTTGAGAGAAGAGCCCGAACGGGTGGTGGAGGAGTTTGCCGAGGATGGAGGAAGAATTTTGGTGGCGGCGCATGGGATGACGGCTTCGGCCAAGTATGCGTTTGAGGAGGCCAAGCTACGGGGGGCACGACTTTATTTCCTCTTTGTGCGTGAAGTGCAAGTTGCGGCTGAGGTGGTGGGACGGTTGGCCGACGATGCGGAAGCGCAGCGGATGCTGGCCGAGGTGAAGGCGATGGCGGCGACGGAGCAAGTGGCGCTGACGCCGGTGTACTGCACGGCAAACAAGGCGTCGGATATGATTGTGGAGTTGGCGGCTACGTTGGGAGCCGAGCTGGTGGTGTTAGGAGGGACGCGGCGCGGGGTGTTGGTGAATCTTTTGCGTGGAGATACGGTGCGGGAAGTTTCTACGAATTTGCCGGAGGAGATTCGGTTGGTGGTAGTGGGTTAATGGGAAACCGAGGACCGAATCCAGCGCGCGTAAGGGGCGGCGGCATGCGCAGATAGAGTGACGAGTTCGGGACAATCGTAGGGGTGAATCTTTTTCCAGAGTTTTTCTAGAGATTTGGATTTACGCTGGGTGGTTTTGGCGAGCAGGAGGTATTCACGGGAAATTACTTTCTTCCCTTTCCATGCGTAGTGGGATTCTAGTCCGGGAAGAATTTGGATGCAGGCGGCTACGTGGTGTTGGAGGGCGGCGGTGGCGAGGCGGTGGGCGTCTGATTTTTTGGCAACGGTAGTGAGGAGGAGAGCAATCTGCATGAGGCGGTCCTGGGATTTAGGTAATCTGTGATTTCGGAATTCGGATTTCGAAAGGCGGAAAAAAACTTAAATTCCTGAGGCCTGCTTAGCTCATTTTTCGGGAGGGAGAAAAAAGCCGCGCTGTTTTTCGGAGATGGGCAGGGGGAGGCGTTCCATGACGGAGAGGAGGTCTTCCCAGACGAGTCTTTTCAAGGCGAGATTTTGGTTATGGAGGAGGTAGCTCGGGTGGAAGGTGGGGCGGACGGGGACACCGTCGAGTTCCATCCAAGTTCCGCGGAGACGAGAAATGGTGGTTTTTTGCGGACCGAAGAGGCCTTCGACTGCAGTGGCGCCGAGGGCGACGATAACCACTGGGGCAATGATGGCGACTTGGGCTCGGAGGTAGGGCAGGCAGGCATCCATTTCGGTGCGGGTGGGTTTACGATTTCCGCTGGTGCTTCCTGGCATATCGGGGCGGCACTTGAGAACATTCGCGATATAGATCTGTTCACGGGTGAGTTCCATGGCGGTGAGCATTTTGGTGAGGAGTTTGCCAGCGAGGCCGACGAAGGGTTCGCCTTTTTCGTCTTCATCAGCGCCGGGAGCTTCGCCGACAAACATGAGACGGGCCTCGGGATCACCCACTCCGAAGACGACTTGGGTGCGTGATTTAGCGAGGTGCGGGCAGATTTGGCACTGGAGGGTTTCGGCGCGAAGGGCGGCGAGGCGTTCGGTTTTGGTGCCTGAGGGGGTCAAGGTGGGTGTGGCCATGGGTCGAGCTTTGGAGGTTAAATCGGGTTGGGTTTCGCGAGTCTGGGGAGAGGTCGGAGAGGCGGAGGCGGTGGGAAGACGGCGCATGAGTCCAGCGGGGAGCCAAGCGTCGCGTTGTCCGTGGCGCCGGAGGAGTTCGAGGTAGCGGGCGGTGGGTTCAAGAAGTTCGGCGTGCATCGAGGTAAGATTGGAATGCCGTAAAATCGGCCGGAGGGGGAGCGAGAAAAGAAAGTTGTTCGCCCGTGCGGGGATGAATGAAGCCAAGGCGTTGGGCGTGGAGGAGTTGGCGGGAAATTTTAGCCACGCGGGTTAGGGAGTTTACCCCGCCGTAGATGGTATCGCCGGCGACGGGGCAACCTGCCTCGGCCGAGTGAACGCGGATTTGGTGGGTGCGGCCGGTGTGAAGATTGAGTTCGAGGAGGCTGGCTCCTGGCCAGGAGGAAATAATTTTCCAATCGGTTTTGGCGGCACGGCCGCGGGTGCGAATGGCCATGCGCTGGCGGGCGACGGGATGGCGTCCGATGGATCCTTCCCAAGTGCCGGCGTTTCCGCGGGGGCGTCCGAGAACGAAGGCGATATAGGTTTTTTCTGTTTCACGATCGCGGAATTGACGACTGAGTTCGCGGTGGGCGGCGTCGTTTTTTGCGGCGACAATCAGGCCAGTGGTTTCGCGGTCGAGGCGGTGGACGATTCCTGGGCGGTCGGGGCCACTGCCTGGGGCGAGTTTACCATCGCAGTGATGGAGGAGAGCGGCGGCGAGAGAGCCGGTGGGGCGCCCTGCGCCTGGGTGGATGTGCATGCCAGCGGCTTTATTGAGGACGAGAATATCGGAGTCTTCGTGAACAATGGTTAGGGGGAGATCTTCGGCGAGGACGTCGCGCGGGGCGGAGGCGGGGATACGGATGGTGATCAGGGAATCGGGAGGAAGAAGATCACGGGCGTGGATGGGTTTCCCGTTGAAGGAAACGAGATCCAGCTTCATCCATTTCTGGATATTGGAGCGGGATTCTCCGCTGAGGCGGGCGAGAGCGGTATCGGCGCGTTCGTAGATATCCTGGGGGAGGGTAGTGCCGGTCCAGATCCGTTCTTGGGGAGGGGGTGGGGTCTGAGGCAACTTCTTAGGATGACGGGCCATACGTATCTGATCCTGCCTCTTTTTTCCTCCGTGGTCTACGCGGTTGGAACGCTTTTTTTAAAGAGGGCTTTGGAGTTGGGGCAATCTCCGAGGCGGGTGATCGTGGGTTCGAACTTAGCCATGGGGGTATCTTTTTTACCTTTGCTCTTTTGGGCGAGCTTTCCCAAGGGAGAATTTCCTGGGTGGATGTGGTTGGCGCCGCCGTTGTGTTCGTTTCTCTTTTTTCTGGGGCAGGTGGGAACTTTTCGGGCATTGGCGGGGGGGGATGTATCGGTGGCGACGCCAGTGTTGGGGAGCAAGGTGGTTTTGACCGCGGTGGGTAGTGCGCTGTTGTTGCCTGGGGCGGTTCCCGGGAGGTTTTGGTTGGGGGCGGCGCTCTGTTCGGCGGGGGTGGCTTTATTGGGGTTGGGGGGTGGGGGGAGTGGAAAGGGGGCGGGGCGGGCGGTGGGGTGGGGATTGGCAGCGGCTGCGAGTTTTAG
>CANESK010000030.1 GCA_947441075.1 Verrucomicrobia subdivision 6 bacterium | reverse complement strand
GGGCTGGGGCCGATTGTGAAGCTTCTGAGTGGGACAACCAACACGTTAGCGGCCCTGTTTGGAGTGAAGGAGAGTAACGAGACAATTCCGGTGAGTGACGAGGAGCTGAGGTATTTGTTGGAGCAGGGAAAGCGGGCGGGAGTTTTTAGTTCGACGGAACAGGGGATGGTGGAGCGGGTGCTCCGTTTGGATGAGTTGCGGGTGGAAGAGTTGATGACTCCTGGGGTGCGGATTGTGTGGATCAATGCGGACGAGAGTGCCGAGGTGACTTGGCGAGCGCTGGTGGCGAGCGGGCATTCTCATTTTCCGGTGTATCGCGGAAGTCGGGACAATATTCTGGGAGTAGTTTCGGTGAAGGCGCTTTGGGCGAATATGGCGGCGGGTTTGCCCGCGTTGCCGGCGGATTTAGCGACGGTAGCGTTGATCATTCCGGAAACGATTCCTGCGTTGCGGGCGTTGGAGCAGTTGCAAAAAGCGAAGCAGCGGGTGGCGTTGGTCAGTGACGAATTTGGGAGTATTACGGGAATTCTTAGTCTCTTGGATTTATTGGAGGCGATCGTGGGAGATTTGCCGTCGCACGAGGATCGACAGAAATCGCGGGCGGTGAAGCGGGAGGATGGTTCTTGGTTGGTGGACGCAACTTTGCCTGTGGAGGACTTTGCCAAGGAGTTGGGCAAGGGTGCGGACTATCTTGATTTGGATGGGGATTACCAGACGGTGGGTGGGTTTATCGTGCATCATCTCGCGAGAGTACCGAAGGAGGGGGACTACTTTGATTATCGGGGGTATCGGTATGAGGTGGTGGATATGGATCGGCACCGATTGGACAAGGTGTTGGTTGCGCCGATGAAGAGTTGAAGTGGTGTGATTTGACGAGGAGGACAACTGGGAGAATGATAGAAAGAGATTTTGGGCGGGGTAGCCAAGTGGTAAGGCACGGCTCTGCAAAAGCTGTATTCGTCGGTTCGATTCCGACCCTCGCCTCCAAAATTTTTAATGGCTGACGAAAGATTGGTGATGGGTGACGGAGGTTTTTCGCTCGGCCGGTGATTATTGGGATTAAAAGAAGTGGCTAGGGCCGGAATCGAACCGGCGACACGAGGATTTTCAGTCCTCTGCTCTACCAACTGAGCTACCTAGCCAATAGCCCAAGAAGAAAGCATAACGAAAAAGGGCAGGAATGGAAGAGAAGAGGCTGTTTTGCGGGGGAGGCGAAAGTCTTGGTGGCAAATGGAGGCGGGCTTATCTGATTTTTGGGATCTGGGGGAGAAGATCGAAGTGGGGGTCGCGGGTATAGATAACGAGGGAGTGTTCCATGGCGAGGGCCGCTATCCAAATGTCATTGGTGGGAATAGGGGTGCCCTGTTTGCGGAGGTAGGCATAGAGAGTGGCACAGTGGTGGGTGGTCACGTCGGTGGAGTGGGCGGTTCGCACGCCAGGTTGCTGGAGAAACTCTGTGAGGATTCGAGCTTGAATATCCCCGCGTTTTAAAAGAAGAGAGCCGACTCGAATCTCGGCCAGGACAACAAAGGGGACGATGACGAGGGACGCAGTTTCGAGACGGGAGATGACTTGGGGGTCGCCCGAGCAGAAATCGATAAAACGGTTGCTATCGATAAGCAGACGCACGTTTTATTTCCAATCTTCAGGATTCACCCGATCCATCTGAGTCAGGGCCTCGGTCCAAGAGGCCCGATCCGCGTCCTCGGGCTTGTGGAGTAAGGAGCGAAGGGAGCGGTAGCGGATGGGTTGATCAGCCATTCCAAGTCCTCGCTCCATGGCCTGCAGGGCGGCCTGATTGAGGCTAATCTGCTCCAGCGCGGCTTTTTCCCGGAGCCGAGAGTCCACCGATTCGGGGACGTCACGAATGGTGTGCTGGATTTTATTCTTTTTAGTAATGCAGGCAGTGTAGGCATTAATTGCAGGCAAAACAAGTTAAAAATCGGTTTTCGGCCCCTAGATTCGTACCATAAGAAAAACTAAAGTTGTCGAATACGGTTCGACTAACCGCCGGGAGGTTGGTGGAACAGCTTGGCATGGGCCGATCTTGTCCCTCTATTGAAGGACTACTCATGGGATTCTTTTTACCTTTTGCTAGCGCTACTGCGGGAGCTCCGGTTTCCCCGGCGGCGACGACAGTTTTCAACCTGGGACCACTACCGGTGACGAGCAGCATGCTCGCTCTTTGGGGGGTGGCTCTGCTGATTCTTGCGGTGGTCATGGCTGGGACGCGCCGAATGGCTATGGTGCCGACAGGAGCACAAAATCTAATCGAGGCGACGGTGGAGGCGGTTTACAACATGGTGGCTGGCTTGCTCGAACCCAAGGTCGCTCGCTGGGCGTTTCCGCTCATCGCCACGTACTTCATTTTTATTTTGCTCTCAAATTTCGTCGATCTCTTGCCCGGCGTCGGGAGTCTCGGTTATGGCCAGGCCAAAGAGGGTGGGTTGCCTTTCGCAGTCGAGCACGTAGATCGTCCGCTTCTTCGTCCACCGACGGCCGATGCGAATGTCACCATCTCGATGGCGGTGATCTATTTTGTTTTGAGCACGATTTGGGCTCTGGTTTACAACGGTCCGATGGGGTTGATGAAACACATTTTCGGGGTGAAAGGGAAAATGGGGGGGGTGCTCCTTTTGCCGATGACGATTATTTTCTTCTGCGTGGGCTTGGTAGAATTGATTTCGATTATGATCCGGCCGATCTCTCTTTCCATGCGGTTGTACGGGAATATTTATGGAGGAGAAAGCGTTCTGACGCTGATGCTTAAAATCCTACCGTACGGAATTGCGGCGGTGCCTTTTTACTTTCTGGAGTTGATTGTCTGCGCGGTGCAGGCGATCGTCTTCACCATGCTTTGTGTGGCCTTCACGGCCACGCTTTGTTCGCATTCCGAGGAGGAAAGCGGACAGCACTAGAAAGATCCCGGAAGATCTCGGAGCCAACGACCCGTGTGGGTTGAGGAAACGAGAAACCGGAACCAAGGAAGAAAGGGACACCAAACATGATATTGGCAGAAGTAGGACAAATTACCTTTAACGGAATGCAGCTGGCAGTTGGACTCGCAGGATTGGGCGCGGCGATCGCCGTCGGTATGATCGGCGGACGCGCGGCAGAAGCGGTCGGACGCAATCCCGGCGCTTTTAATCCCGTGCTGATCATAAGCTTGCTTGGAATGGCGTTTGCCGAGGGTCTCGCGATCCTCCTTTATTTCGTCGTCAACAAATAAGCCCAAAGAAGGAAACACGTCATGTTGGCTAGTTCACTTGTCGAAACCGGTCACCAGCTCGCGGAGCAGTTGGGTCTCGATTGGGCGAAGTTCACCGCTCAAACGATCAACTTTCTCATTGTGCTGGCTGTGCTTTGGCGTTTTGCCTATCGGCCCGTGCTCAATATGTTGGCCGAGCGGACTCGGCTGATTCAGGAAGGTTTGGCTGGGGCAGAAAAAGGGCGCCAGAGCCTTGCGGAAGCCGAAGACCAACGCCGAACGATCTTGCGAGAAGCCTCGGCTCGTGCGGAAAAAATGGTGGGGGAAGCCCGCCATGCAGCCGACGTGCAAGGAGCTAAGCGTTTGGCTGAGGCGCATGCCCAAGCCGATACGTTGGTGAAAAAAGCGCAAGAAACCATGACGAGGGAACGAGCAAAGCTGGAAACAGAGATGCGCCAAGAGCTGGGACGCCTTGTCGTGCGAACCACGGAAAAAGTTGTCGGCCGCGTGCTCACTCCGCAGGACGAAGAACGTTTGCGGAGCGAAGCCGTAGCCCAAGTGGCTCGGTAGGTGGCTAGCGTTTCGCCCTTCCGACGATGAAAATCAACCGATCCGCTCGCGCTGAAGCCAAGACGATTTTCCGGATCTGTCGTTCGGAAAGTGGATTGGACGAAAGCCGGCTACGCAAGGCGGTGGCCCTGATCGCAAAACAGCGTCCTCGGGGCTATCTACAAGTGCTCGGGCGTTTGGCGCAACTGGCCAAGTTGGAAGTAGAGAGGCACACCCACGAGGTAATCTCCTCAGTCAAGTTGGAGGATGGGGGTAAGGCGGTCTTTGGCATGTTGGAAAAACATTTTGGAAAACCATTAGCCCAGAGGACCGAAGTTCGGTCTGAACTTCTGGGCGGATTAAAAATCCGCGTCGGCAGCGATGTCTGGGACGCGACCATCCGCGGGCGCCTTGAGGCGCTCACCCGGGTGACTTAAATCACACCAAGGAAAAAGAAGGAGCTAACTTATGAGTAGTGGAATTATTGCCGAAATCGAATCAGAAATTGGAAAGCTAAAATCGGAAGTCACCCAGAGTCATATTGGACGTGTCCGCGAAATCGGTGACGGGGTGGCGAAGATCGAGGGCCTTTCAGGGGTAGCTCTGAATGAAATGATCGAATTTTCAAATGGGGTGACGGGTTTGGCGCTCAATCTGGAAGAGACCGAGGTGGGTGCGATCATCATTGGGGATTTCACCCATATCAAGGAAGGGGACGAAGTTAAAGCTACGGGCAAACTCCTGCAGGTTCCTGTGGGCAAGGGTTTACTCGGGCGTGTGGTGGATGCGTTGGGCCAGCCTTTGGATGGCAAGGGGCCGATCCAATCGAAGGAATCGTATCCCGTAGAAAAAATCGCGCCTGGGATTATTAAACGTCAGTCGGTCAATCAGCCTTTGCAAACGGGGATTTTGGCGATCGATGCGATGATTCCGATCGGGCGAGGACAGCGGGAGTTGATCATTGGGGATCGTTCTACGGGAAAAACAACCGTGGCGATCGACACGATTATCAATCAAGCTCGGATCAATCAGCTTGCGGAAAAGCTGGGGGATAAGACTTTCCGTCCAGTGTACTCGATCTACGTGGCGATTGGGCAGAAGAACTCCAGTCTCGCCCGCACCCTCGCGGTGCTGGAGGAGACGGGGGCACTGGCCTACACAATTATTGTTGCGGCCAACGCCTCGGACTCGGCCACTTCGCAGTATCTCGCACCTTTTGCGGGATGCGCGATGGGCGAGTGGTTTATGGATAACGGCATGGATGCTTTGATTATTTTTGATGATCTTTCGAAGCATGCGGTGGCCTATCGGCAGGTCTCGCTGGTCTTGCGCCGTCCTTCCGGTCGCGAAGCGTATCCCGGCGATGTATTTTATCTCCACTCCCGTCTGCTGGAGCGGAGTGCGCGATTGAGTGAGAAGGCGGGAGCGGGTTCTTTGACGGCGCTGCCGATTATTGAAACGCAGGCAGGGGACGTCTCGGCCTACATCCCGACGAACGTGATCTCCATCACCGACGGTCAGATCTATTTGGAAACCGACTTGTTCTATCAAGGGGTACGACCTGCGATCAGCGTTGGTCTGTCGGTTTCGCGAGTGGGATCGGCCGCCCAGATTAAGGCGATCAAGCAGGTGGCGGGGAAGATCAAGTTGGAGTTGGCGCAGTTCCGCGAATTGGCGGCGTTTGCGCAGTTCTCCAGTGATCTGGATGCAGCCACCAAGGCCAAACTGGATCGCGGCGCCCGTATTGTGGAAGTTTTCAAGCAGACCCAGTACCAACCTCTTTTGGTGGAGTTGCAGGTGGCTATTCTTTGGACGATCCAAAACGGATATTTTGATGCGGTTCCGGTGGACAAGGTGAAAGCCTTCCAGACCCGTTTGATGGAATATCTGACGACGCGAAAAGATAAGATTCTCAGTGGCATCCGCGACAAGAAAGCGGTGGATGACACCCTGGCGGCTGAGTTGAAGAGCGCCTTGAGCGACTTTGTGGCGAGTCAACCTGCGGCCTAAGGATTGATCGATGGCCAGCACGAGAGACATCCGTCGTCGGATCCGTTCGGTACGCAATACCGCGCAGATCACCAAGGCGATGCAGATGGTAGCGGCGTCCAAGATGCGCAAAGCGCAGCAAGCGGCGCTGGCGGGTCGGCCTTATGCGGAGGCGTTGAACCGGGTGCTGGCCTCATTGGCGAATCGAGTGGGTTCGTTGTCCCATCCTTTCCTTGAAAAGAGAGAAATTAAAAAACCCTGTGCCCTGATTATCAGCACGGATAAGGGTTTGTGCGGGGCGCTGAACACGAATCTGCTGCGAGAAGTTGCGGGATTGCCAAAGAACACGGTGTTTGTGACGGCGGGAAAGAAGGGGAAGCAGTTCGTGGCGAGGGCGGGGCGGGAGTTGCTGGCAGATTTTGAAGTGAAAGACGATACCTCGAGTTACAAAGTGAAGCAGATCAGCCAATTTCTAATTGAGCAGTACTTGGAGGGGAAGATTGATAGCGTGAGCGTGTGGCACACCCGTTTTGTGAATACCTTGGTGCAAAAGCCTGAGAGGACCGATCTTTTGCCGATTGGGCAGCTGGAAAAGCTGGCGGCGGGCACGGGGGAGCATGCCAAGACGGAAATTAAGGCGGATGAGAATTTGCAGTATATTTATGAACCCAACGGGGACGAGGTCCTCTCGGCTTTGCTTCCCGCTTATATCCATTTCCAGGTGTACCAGCTGATGCTGGACGCCAAGGCCTCCGAGCATTCCGCGCGGATGGTGGCAATGAAAAGCGCCACGGATAATGCGAAGAGCATGATCAAGGACCTTACCCTGGAATATAACAAAGTCCGGCAGAGCGGCATTACGACCGAACTGCTGGAAATTGCCACCGCTCAAATGGCGATGGCCTGACGGAAAAAGGAGAACGTATTATGGCAACCAAGAATGCAAACAATGTGGGATCGATCGTCCAAGTCATCGGGCCCGTCGTCGATGTGGAATTTACGGGGGATGCGGAGATGCCGCCTCTTCTCGCGGCGTTAGAGGTGAATTTTGAGGTGGAGGGGAAAAAGACTCGGGTCGTCTTGGAAGTTCAACAACATTTGGGGGATGATTGGGCCCGGGCGGTGGCGATGTCCTCCACAGAAGGATTGAAGCGAGGGATGCCCGTAACGAACACGGGTGGGCCGATCACCGTTCCCGTGGGGGAAGGGGTGTTGGGTCGGGTGCTAAATGTTTTAGGGGAACCGGTGGACGAGCGGGGACCGATCACCGCGGTTAAGCGATATCCGATTCATCGTCGGGCTCCGACTTTGGTCGAGCAGGATACGCAGGCCAAGGTGCTGGAGACGGGCATCAAGGTAATCGATCTTATTTGTCCGTTCACCAAGGGGGGCAAAGCGGGAGCCTTCGGAGGAGCGGGAGTGGGCAAGACGGTCGTGATTATGGAGTTGATTAACAATATCGCCAAAGGACACGGCGGATTCTCTGTCTTCGCGGGAGTGGGTGAAAGAACCCGAGAAGGAAATGATCTTTATCATGAAATGTCGGAGGCGGGAGTCATCGACCTGAAGGACATCTCAAAATCGAAGGTGGCCTTGGTCTACGGGCAGATGAACGAACCACCGGGAGCGCGTATGCGGGTAGCCTTGAGTGCCTTGGCGATTGCGGAGTATTTCCGCGACGAGAAAAACCAAGATGTGCTCTTGTTCATCGATAATATTTTCCGGTTCAGCCAGGCCGGCTCGGAAGTGTCGGCGCTGCTTGGGCGGACGCCGAGCGCGGTGGGGTATCAGCCGACTCTTTCGGCGGAGATGGGGGATTTGCAGGAGCGAATCACTTCGACGAAGAAAGGATCGGTGACCTCGTTCCAAGCGGTCTATGTGCCTGCGGACGATTTAACTGATCCGGCTCCAGCGAATACCTTTGCGCACTTGGATTCGACGATTGTGCTGGAGCGGTCGATTGCCGAGTTGGGCATTTATCCTGCGGTGGATCCGTTAGCTTCGACCTCGAAGGCTTTGGCCCCAGAGATCGTCGGGCAGGAACACTATGAAGTGGCCCGCGGCGTCCAACGCGTCTTGCAAAAGTATAAAGATTTGCAGGATATCATCGCCATTCTCGGGATGGATGAGTTATCGCCTGAAGATAAGTTGACTGTATTCCGAGCTCGTAAGATTCAACGATTCTTGAGTCAGCCTTTTGCGGTGGCGGAAGTATTTACGGGAACCAAAGGGGAGTACGTGCCAGTTGCGGAAACGATCAAAGGGTTTAAGGAAATTCTTGAGGGCAAGCATGACGATGTGCCTGAAGCGAATTTCTACATGAAGGGTGGCATCTCGATGGTCTCGAAGACCTAAGACGGGCAGAGAAGGAAAAGAGAAATCATGGCAGGAAAACTTCGGCTGGTGGTGGTGACTCCAGAGGGCAAAACCTTCGACGATGATGTCGAGCAGGTGGTGATGCCTGGGGTCGAGGGCCAGTTGGGGATATTGCCTGGGCACGTCCCGTTGCTGACAGCAATCCAGCCTGGGGAATTAGATTTGAAAGCGGGTTCGCGTGGGGATGAGCTGGCGGTAGGTGGAGGCTTCGCCGAAGTGGCAGGAGATCGTGTGACGATTCTGACCGACATGGCAGTAAAGCCGCAGGACATTGATGAGCACGCGGTGGAGAAGGCCTTGGAAAGTGCGAAGAAAGCTCTGTTGGAGAAGAAAGATGGGCCGGAGGCGGCGGCTTTGATGGCTTTGATTCAGAAGTCGATGGCGCAATTGAATCTGAAGCGCAAACGGCGCACTAACGCTTAACTCTTTTTTGGAGTACGGGGCAGGGGATGTTGGCCTTGCCCTCGAATGGGAAGGGGTCGAAGATTGACGAAGTGAGCACAGAAACCCTCTTTCATTCCTTAGCGGAAAAGTTGGTCGGTCATCCCAAGCGGATTGTTTTTCCTGAAGGTACCAATCCGCAAGTGGTGAGGGCGGCGGCCCGCTTTGCCCAATTGCGGCTTGGTCCCGTGGTGTTGCTAGGGCAACCTGACTTGATTCGGCGGCAGGCGAAGGCGCAGAAAGTGGATTTAGATCGGGTCATGCTCCTCGATCCTGTCGAGGGGCAGGATCGGCAGATGTTTAAAGATCATCTGCGAACCGAGCCGAGTGGGGCGAAATTAAAATTAAGTCAGATCGATGACTATCTTTCGGATCCGATTATTTACGGAACTTTGATGCTTCGGTTTGGTCAGGTTGATGGGTTGGTGGCGGGGGTGGGAGCTTATTCGGGCAATGTGTTGCGACCGCTCATCCGAATGATTCCGCGGCTCCCGCATATTTCGAGGATCTCGAGCGCAACGATTTTAGAGTGTCCGGATAAAAATATGGGGGAGGGTGGGCTTTTGCTGGCGGGGGATGCGGCGGTGGTTCCGACCCCGACGGCTGACGAGCTAGCGGCCACGGCGGTGGGCTTGGCGGGATTGAAGATGCGTCTGACGGGAAAAAAAGCGCGAGTGGCGCTTCTTTCCTATTCAACGAAGGGGAGCGCGGGTCTCAATGCGGAGACTGGGAAGGTGATTCAAGCCACGCAGAAGGCAAAGGTGCTGGCTGACCGAATCGGCCTGAGGGCTGAGTTTGATGGGGAGTTACAAATTGATGCGGCCTTGGATCCGCAGAAAGCACTTTTAAAGGCAAAAGGCTCGACGGTGGCGGGGAAGGCGGACTGTTTGGTTTTCCCTGATTTGGGTGCGGGCAATATTGCGGTCAAAAGTATTCAGCATTTCGGAGGGGTACGAACCTATGGGAATATTCTTTTAGGACTGCGTTTACCTGCAGCAGAGATCAGTCGCGGGGCCAGTGAGGATGAGGTGCTGGGGGTGGCGGCGATCGTGGGTCTCTTGGCGGTGGAGTACCGAAAACTATATCCCGAGCCTGCTTCACCGGTGGTGGCACGAGGGAGATAAAGGCAGATGGAACTGAACAAGGTAACGCCACGAATCTTCGTGGCGGCGACTCGGCAGGATGACGGGAAGACCACTTGTTGCTTGGGTCTGTATGCAGCGTTATCAGCCAAGTTTAAAAATATCGGTTATACCAAACCGGTCGGGCAAAGATTTGTGGAAGTTGCGGGAAAGAAGGTCGATGAGGACTCGGTTTTGCTGAGCAATACCTATGGAGTGAAGTTACCCATTGAGGCGATGTCACCGATTGCGGTGGATCGAATGTTTACGCGGGAGTACCTGGATAAGGGCGATTTGCCTGGGATGAAAAAGACGATCGTGACCGCTTTTAATCGAGTGGCTTGGGAGCATGATTTTGTTTTGATCGAAGGGACGGGCCACGCGGGTGTTGGCAGTGTGATCGATCTTTCTAACGCGCAGGTGGCGAAGCTACTGGAGAGTCAGGTCATCCTGGTTACGACTGGGGGTGTGGGACGCCCCGTGGATGAGGTGAGTTTGAATCTGGCCCTTTTTGAGAAGCATGGAGTGAAGGTGGTTGGGGTGGTTTTAAACAAAGTTTTGCCGGCGAAGATGGAGGCGTTGCGGCCATGGGCAGAAAAAGCATTTGGGCGGATGGGTCTACCGATATTGGGAATGTTGCCATATCAAGGGGAGTTACGACGTCCGACGCTGGGGCAAGTTTGCTTGGAGTTGGGAGGGGAATTTTTGTCGGGTGAAAGCTTCAAAAGAAGGAAAGTTCGGTCGGTAGCGGTGGGGGCGATGACCGCGGCTCGTCTCCATGATCAGCTTAATCCAGGGGCTCTCTTGATCACGCCTGGTGATCGCGAAGACCTTCTCTTGGCTGCGTTAGAGTTTCAGGGCAAAGGGAACCACGAGGCGAAGCCAGCGGGGATTATTTTGACGGACGGGTTAAGGCCGCAAGCTGGGCTGATCAAGATGCTCCACGATCGGGGTCTGCCTACGGTGGCGGCGGGAGGGGATAGTTATACGGTGGCGGCAAAAATTGAGAGGATGACTGTGAAAACGGACCCTGGGGATAAGGAGAAAATTAAGATGATCCAAGAGGTGGTGGCGAAGCACATCGATTTGGCGGCGGTGGTGCGGGGCAGTTTGCCCATTTCGCCGGTTAAATCGAGCATTCAAGCGGTGGCAGAAGATTCCTGAGTTTCGCGAGGTCCCATGGTTGGGGTGATGCGGGGGATGCTGGCAGATTGAGGAGCGTAGCGCAGAAGGAATTCTGCTTGGATCCGGTGCTGGGGCGATCCGGTGGGGAGTGGGTGCCGGCGATAGAGCCCGTCTGGATTGAGAAAACGGGATTTGATGTTATCGGCGAGGTATCCTGGCACGATAATTTCGAGAAACTGTCGCCGAAGTTCAAGATCGAGGATGGGAAAAACGACTTCGACTCGGCGGTGAAGATTACGTGGCATGAGATCGGCGCTGCCCAGATAGATGTGAGGGTCTCCACCGTTGGTAAAAACATAGAT
Source organism: Verrucomicrobia subdivision 6 bacterium (assembly GCA_947441075.1). GTDB lineage: Bacteria > Verrucomicrobiota > Verrucomicrobiia > Methylacidiphilales > Verrucolacustridaceae > Verrucolacustris. The sequence goes on along the minus strand of CANESK010000030.1, from coordinate 9,422 downwards.
GCGGCTGTGTTCGAGAAAACGGTCGACGATACTTTGGACGGTGATGTTCTCACTGAGGCCTGGAACCCCTGGGCGTAGGCAGCAAATCCCGCGGATCAGAAGTTGGATTGGGACCCCTTCTTGGGAGGCTTGGTAGAGGGCTTGAATAATTTCTTTGTCTACAAGAGCGTTGGCCTTAATGAAAATACCGGAGGGACGACCGGTACGGTGGTTGGCGCTTTCACGTTGAATGAGTTCGAGGAGATTTGTATTTAAATTAAAGGGAGCGACAAGAAGCTCGTCGAAATGGGTAACTTCGGACATTCCGGTGAGGACATTGAAAAGGGTGGCGACTTCAGCGGTGAGGGAGGGCCGGGCAGTCAGGAGGCTGAAATCGGTATAGAAGCGGGCGGTGCGAGGATGGTAGTTGCCTGTTCCGAGGTGAAGGTAGGAAACGAGGTGGTTCTCTTCGCGGCGAACGAAGAGTAGAACCTTGCAGTGGGTTTTGAGCCCCACTAAGCCGTAGACGACGTGGATGCCGGCTTCCTCCATTTTGCGGGCCCAGGCGATATTATTGGCTTCGTCAAAACGGGCTTTGAGTTCGACGAGCACCGTGACCTGTTTTTCGTTTTGGGCGGCGGTGATGAGAGCATTAAGAACGGGGGAGTCTCCGCTGGTGCGGTACAGGGTCATTTTGATCGCGAGAACTTGGGGATCGAGGGCGGCCTGTTCCAAGAGGGAAATAATCGGTTGGAAGCTTTCGTAGGGGTGAAACAAAAGAATGTCTCCCTTGCGGATCGATTCGAAAGCATGGGGGCCCGCTGGGAGGGAAGTGGGGATGGTGGGGGTGAAGAGTGGATCGTGGAGTTCTGGATAGTTGCGACCCTCTTCGGTTAGGGCAAAGAGCTGGGTGAGATTGAGGGGCCAAGCGACGCGATAAACATCATCGGGCGAAAGATGGAGGTGGCCGAGTAGGTAGGTTTCCACTTCCACGGGGCAGTCGAGGCTGAGTTCGAGGCGAACGGCCGCTCCGCGGTTTCTTTTTTGAAGTTCTTCTTCAATGGTGAGGAGGAGATTGTGAGCTTCTTCTTCGTCAATATAGAGTTCGCTGTTGCGGGTGATGCGGGTGGGCCAAGCTCCGATGACTTTGGTTCCCGGGAAAACTTCACTAACGAAGTAACGGACGAGATCGGAAAGGAGAATAAACTCTTTTTGGGTGGGATCCTCGGAGGGCAAGGGGATGAGGCGAGGAATTCCTCGTGGGACTTGAACAAAGGCATGTCGGGCAGATTCTTGGTGGCCTGGTTTCGTATAAAGAACGACAAGGTTGACTGATTTATTCAGGAGCTGAGGGAAGGGGTGGCTGGGGTCGACTGCGAGAGGGGTGAGGATAGGGAGAATATCGCGAAGGAACATTTCGTGAGCCCAGGTGATTCTTTTTTCCCCGATTGTCTTTATGGAGCGTAAGTGAATTCCTTGGCGGGATAACTCGTGAAGAAGAGTATTTTCTAAAAGGGAGTACTGGTCGGCGAAGAGCTTGAGGACGCGGGTGCGGATGGCGGCGAGGGTTTCGGGGGGGCGGAGACCGTCAGGTCCGTGCACATCGCTACGGTTTTCGACGAGCTGTTTGAGGGCAGCGACGCGGATTTCGAAGAATTCGTCTAGGTTCGAGCTGACGATGGTGAGGAATTTGAGACGTTCGAGGAGGGGTTGGGTGGGGTCTTGGGCCTCTTCGAGTACGCGTTGGTTGAATTCGAGCCAACTGAGTTCACGATTAAGGTAAGAAGAGGAGTCGAGCGACATTAGGTAATGATATCAGAAAACGGCAGGTAAGACTAGGTAAGGCGATATTCCCACATTCCCAAGAATGTAGGAACGTCATCGTGGATTTTGACCTACGACCCCAATTTCAAAAATCACCTATGCAAGAAATTGGTAATCAACGAGTTATAAGACCTACGACCCCACGGAAGGTGTTGCAGAGCATTGGGTTGGATGGGTGAGTTGGAGGCGAAGGTCGTTGGATCAGAAATAGAACCACTGCTTGACTCCTGATACTCGCTCATTAGTTGTAGAAGATGAAGTTTCGCTTTGGTATTTCTGGGATCGTTTTTTTCTTTTTAGTTTTTTTTGTATCTCTTGGACAGGCACAAACCTATAAAAGTTTTACTTGGGCTTCGAATGGAGTGAGTAATATTGTGATTCCAACGGCCGAGGTTTGGGAAATTATTACGTGGGGAACGAAGACGACCACTGGCACAGGGTTAAACACCCTTTATGCACTTCCTGGGGGTCTGAATCTTTCCTACACCACAAATGTTTTCTATACCAAACTCAACAAGGGAGACAGCACCGAGAATCCTTGCGGCACGGTGCTGGTTGGACCTGCTACGATTACACGCTACGCGAATGCTAAAGCATCGGATTATCTTTTGGTGATTCAGAAGCTAAGCACAAATAATACGACCAATTAGGGATTTGACGGATATCTCTCTTGGGATCCATCAAATCTATCTCACCTAGGATCCGAGCTTTCCCTTTTTAAAAACATCTCCATTAGCAAGTTGTGTCTCAACCTGAAAAGGGCATTTTTACAGAAAAAGATATCACCAACGATTCGCAAGTTCTCTCCCAGTGGTTGGTGGCACATGGGGATTGAGGTTTTAAGATCGCCAGGGTTGTTTTAATTCCAGTAGATGGACAGGGATAGAATCTATGGGCACCCGATTTCGTGGGGGTGCATGGGATTAGCTATATTTTATTTTAGCTCAAGTATTTCACTTGGGAACCCAGAGGGCGGTGTGGTGGTGGGTGGGCAGGCGGCAATTTCGCAAGCGGGAACAACTCTCCAGGTTGTACAAACCAGCGATAGAGCGGTGATCAACTGGCGGGATTTTTCCATTCAACCGAATGAGACGACCCGGTTTATCCAGCCCAGTGCTTCTTCTGCGGTGTTGAACCGGGTCACCTCAAGTTCCCCATCTCAACTGCTAGGTGCTCTTCAGGCCAACGGGCAGGTTTACCTAATGAATCAGAATGGAATCTTTGTGGGGCAAGGAGCAGTGATTAATGCCTCCAGCTTTCTTGCGACAACGGCCGAAGCTAACCCATCTAGTTTTATGAGGGGAGAGGCACTTTCGATGGTGGCGGCGTCCGATGCGGGGATTCGCAACGAGGGGACGATTCGCGCTGATGGTGGTTCGATTCATCTTTTATCCAAGCATGTGGAGAACCTTGGGAAGCTCGAGGCACCTCAAGGCACTGTCGGGCTCTATGCAGGCAGCCGATTTTACCTGGAACAAGATACCGGTGGACCCATTCGAGTAAGAATCGATATGGATCCGTCGCCCTCCGATAGCCGAGCGGGCATCGGGGTTGATCAGCAGGGGATCATTCGTGCTGCGCGGGTTAACCTTGAGGCGAATGGAAATATCTATGCCTTGGCGATCCAGCAGAGCGGACTGGTGGAGGCTACTGGGTTTGTCACGAGACAGGATGGAACCGTGGTGCTGTCAGCACCGGGTGGAAAGATTCTGCAATCCGGCACGATGCTGGCCAAAAATAGCGATGGGAATGGCGGTCAGATTGAGTTGCGAGGGGCGGACGTGGAATTAGATTTAGGCTCGATTTTGACGGCATCCGGTTCGGGGGTCGGGTCTGGGGGAGGCGCGATCACAATTGATTCTGAAGGAACTTCATTAGTTCGAGGACAGTTGGATGTTAGCTCCGTTTCGGGCCAAGGCGGGCGCTTGGTTGTGACAGGGCAGCGTGTGGGGTTCCTCGAGGGAAAGGTGAGTGCATCTGGAGGATCGGGAGGTGGAGAAGTTTTGCTGGGTGGCGATTATCAGGGAAAGAACACTGAGGTGAAGAACGCTCAGGCGACAGTTATGGGGAGTGACGCGGAAATCGTGGCGGATGCGATGGTCAATGGAGATGGTGGGAAAATTATTCTCTGGTCGGATGAGTACACCGGCTTTTATGGAGAACTATTTGCACGAGGTGGAACGGAGGGCGGGAATGGGGGTTTGGTTGAAACCTCCTCCAAAAACAACTTACAGGCTATGGGACTCGTTAATGCCTCGGCGCTAAAAGGAAATTCTGGGCTTTGGTTGCTAGACCCACGAAATGTGACGATTTCTTCCGCTACCACTGGAGGTTCATTCAGCGGAGGTGTCTTCGTTCCAACTGCGGATAGTGCCACGGTAAGCGCCGCAACAATCGTTTCTACCCTTGATGGAGGAACGGATGTTCAAATCACAACTGGAAGTACGGGTTCTCAGGCAGGAAACATTACAGTGACTGATGCTGTCGTTACTGCAGTAAACGCTAACACTTCTCTAACTCTGAGTGCGGCGAACAATATTATTGTTAACAATACAATTGATCTCTCTAGTAACTCTGGGCTGGCTAATGTTCTGCTGTTAGCAGATGCGGATGCCAGTGGCGCAGGATCACTCACGACGTCCGCTGCCATCACAGCAGGTGCTACTGGAACGGTTACTTTGCAATCTGCGGGAGTCATTAGTTTAGGAGCTCTGGTTACGGCGCAAGACGCTGTTTTTCAGGCCAGCACCGTTCTTGGTTCGATCGCGGTGAATGATTCTACGGGATCGGTCGCTATTTCCTTGGCGGACTTAACAACTAATCTCGCGGTCACTGGCACAGTCACGATCGGTCGGGCAGATGGTGCGGGGCCCATCCGAGTTGGAGCCCTGGACCTGAGCCTAGAGGCTTACTCACTTCAGTTCCTATCAGGTAAGCTTGGGCAAGTTCGTCTCAATGGGAATATTATCACTTCCGGAGAGGCGGTGGGATTCAGTTCTGCGGTGATTCTGACAGGAGATAGGCTGGTAGACACGACGAACGGAGGAATCACGGCGACTGGAGCGAATATTATATTTTCAAAGGCTCTCGACGGGGATGGTCTTGCGAATTCAGACGGCACTTTTTGGGATATGAGTACTCGTGCGGGTACGGGTGGTGATATCACATTCACGCAAGCGGTTGGAGCGGGAGCCAGGCTAGGAAACATTGTTATCACTTCCAGTCGTAACCTTACAACCTCAGCCAGTGTGATTGCAGAATCCATGGTTTCAACTTCCTCTGGCGGAACGATCACGGTTTCTGGTCCGATGAGTCTATCTGAGCATGGGATCAGCGCAGCGACTCCGTTGCTTAACCTCGCTACGACTGCCGATATGAATCTTGGCGGGGGGGCGGATATCCTTTCGGAGGGGTCTGTAACCCTGCAAGCCGGCACGGGTATATTCAGTGGCGGGGATATTCTGACCACTGATCAAAACGTCACCTTCTCTTCCGCTCTCACCTTGACTGGACCCGTATCGATAAATGTGGGTAGCGGGGGCAACCCTGTGCTCACTTTCGCGAGTACAGTGGATGGAGCATATGATTTAACCTTAGCCGCTGGGCTTTCAGGAAATATTGTTCTATCAGGCCCCGTCGGCCAATCGATCCGTCTTGGCAGCGTGCAAATTACTTCAGCAAACAACGTTTCTGTTCCGACAATCTCAAGCACAAGCTTTCTTCAGTCGGCGGGTGTAGGGACAACCACTTTTAATGGCTCGCAGAACTACAACACGGTGGCTGGGTTGAATGTGACCAGTGGTAACATTGGATTGGCGGCGGCTTCGGTTACAACGACGGCAGGAGGGGTGGTCAGTCTGACTGCTTTAACGAACCTTGATGTTGGTGCAGCGGGAGACATCGTCGCGGACGGTGCGGTTACACTGACGGCGGGTTCACGGATTAGTACTTCTGGTGATATTACCACTACAGGGGACGCGATCACTTTTTCTTCCCCAACAGTCCTGGCTGGGTCGGTTTCGCTGGATACGACAAGTGGCGTCGCGTTAGGAGCAAATATATTGCTTAATGGAACCATCGACGGGCCCTTTGGCTTGACGTTAAATGCCGGAACAGCGGGCGTAGCAACCTTGGCGGGCATTATGGGAGGAAACCAAGCCTTGTCGGATCTGGATATCACGGCGTTCCAGATTCTTTTAAGCGCTGCAAGTTATCGGGTGGATGAAACAGGGGGTGGACCGCAAATAGTCAACCTCACGGGAGCGACGATCTTAGGTTCAAATGTAGCCATCGATACAGATGGAACCTTGGCGGATAACTCGATTGTTTTTTCTTCGACAGTAAACAGTGATAGCACGTCACGGGCGCTTACGATCACAGCGGGTCTTGGAGACTTGACCTTTGGCGGTGCCGTGGGAGCTACACAACTTGCCAGTTTAACGGTCAATAGCTCGGGCATTCTGACCACAGGCAGCACAGTTTCGGTGGCGGGTGCAGGAGCGATTCTTTTGACGGCTGATGATCTGGTTTTGGCCGGAGCGGTCGCCACTACTTCAGGAGCGATTACAGTTCGTACGACAACACTCACTCGGGGCATCTCGATCAACGACCCCGTGAGTGGCGCCGTACTGGAAGTAAGTGCATTGGAGTTGGCTAGGCTTTCCACCACGGGGCTTGTCACATTTGGTCAAAGCGATGGCACGGGAACGATTGATCTAGCAGGGAGTGGTACAACCACTTTTGCTTACAATGTTTCTTTTGTTACGGACAAAACCGATCCAGCTCCCACGGGGCATACGAATTTGAATGGGAGTGTTCTGACTGCTTCTAAGACAATAACGATTGATTCTCCTGTTCTTTTGGGAAATTCCCCGACGGTGGATAGTTCGAACTCGGGGTTATCCACGGGTGCAAATATTGCCTTTGGATCGACAATCGACGCAGATAATTCCGCTATCAATAACCGCACTCTAACACTGACTGCTGGATCTGGTGTGGTGAGTTTAGGTGGAAGTATTGGAGCCACATCAGCTTTGGCGGACCTCGATGTATCAGGAGGTAGTATTGGCATGGCAGGATCCATTTTGAAGGTAGATGACGGGGTAGGTGGTGCTACGGTCTCATTCAACGCTCCCACGACGATTTCTGCGAATCTTGCTATTGATACGGATGGGGTGGCAGATAACAGTGTTTCATTTTCATCTACTTTGAATAGTGATGCTACGGCTACTCCCCGAGGACTGACTGCTGTGACTGGCTCGGGAAACTTCACGGCAGGTGCTCTTGGGGCTGCCGTGCGGATGGGAATTGTTAGCCTGAGCGGGGCTCAAATTACGTTAGGTACTGTCACGGGAGCTTCTTTGGGTGTGGCAGCAACCGGTGCGGTCAATGTGGGCGGCGCAACTACGTTTCCAGCAGTTCCAGGAGCGGGCGGGTCGGTTTCGATCAGTAGCACAGGAGGTTTAGTTACGGTCTCGGGTGCGATCGATACTAGAGGAGATTCCACTGGTCTCGTCGGTCAGGCAGGCGGTTCAGTAGCAATCTCTGCCTCTGGAGCTGTTTCGGTGGCTGGGATCAACACTTCGGGAGGAGCGGCCCAGGTATCGGGTGTTGGGGGGGCGGCTGGCACAGTTACGATCGATAGTACTTCTGGAGCACAAATTACGTTAAATGGATCGATTACCGCAGTCGGAGGCAGTGCGATTGGTCTTTCTTCTGGGGGGAATGGATCCGCAGTTGGTTTTAACGATCCTGTGTTTCTTGGAGGAACCTCAGTCATTTCAACTGCTGGGGGAACAGGAACTGTGAGCGGAGCAGCAGGAAATATTACATTCTCTAGTACTTTGCGTGGAACGCAGGCTTTGACTTTGGCTGCAGGAACCGGAGATATTCTATTTTCTTCCGAAGTGGGTGGAGGAGGTAGTGCCCTGGGTGGGCTCTCGGTGACGACATCTGGTTCTCTGAGTACAGGTGCGGCGGTAAGTGTGGATGGAGCGAGTGCAATTACTTTGACGGTGGATAATATTGTCATTGGGGCGGCGATGACTTCGGGTAGTGGTGCCATCACGATTCAGCCAAATACCGTGGGGAGTGCCATTTCGATCAGTGATCCGAGCTTGCTGGGTCTACAAATAAGCAGTACCGAGGCGGGGTTTCTGAGCACCACAGGGCTCGTCACCTTTGGCAGAGCAGATGGATCTGGAGCCATCCAGTTAGCGGGAACCGCGGCAACCACTTTTGGCTATGATGTCAGCTTTCAGACATCTGGAGTTATAAATCTCAACGGCAATTTAAATGCTGGGAGTAACACAGTCATTTTAGGCTCCAGTCTTGCGTTAAGCACCCCTGCGATTTTGACTGCAGGAATTATTCAGATCTCGGGCACCTCGATCACGGGAAGTGCTTTTACCTTAAATGCACCCGAGATTGATATGACAGCACCTACTGGAACCGATGTTACGATTTCTTCTAATCTTCTATTTACTCAGAACGCCTCTCTCTCTGGGGTCGGTAGGAATTTAAACTTTACGGGGACGTTGAATAGTAGCGGAGGGCAAAGAAATCTAGTGATAACTGCGGGAACGGCAGGAGACATCACTTTTGCCCAGAGCTTCGGTGCAGCGGTCTCCTTTGGGAATATTCTCGTCCAGGGGCAGGACGTAGGACTTGGGGCTGGGGCCTCCATTCGAGGTCGATCAGTCACAGTGGATGCGGGTAACTTCCTTAATCTGGCAGGGGGCTCTGCCTTGGTATCCAGCGCAGGCCGTACTCTGGTATTTTCAGCTAATCCCAATAACAACTATCCGACGACATTTAACGGAGGTATTAGTGGGTTAGTACCCGTTTTTAATCAGGCACCGCAGATTCAGATCACGGGGGCAGGGGCCTTCACCGTTGGCAATTCATTACCTGGAGGCTCAGTAGCGGTATATCAAGCCCAACTAGCGGATGTATTGCCTGTGGCAGACTTATTTCAGATCACGGATCAACAGGCTTTTCTTGCGGCGGTTCCAATTACAGGAATTACTTTGCCTCGGCTTTTTGTGGGTGAGGTAGTGATAAATCGCTCACAAGAGGGTGGGTTTTCAGAGCTTAAAAGCATGAACTCGCAGAAGTATGATTCTGATAGTGGTTTAGGAATTAAAGCCAAAGATGCAAAGCCAGTGACTCGGCTTCCGAAATCGATTGAGACTCGGAGAGGGGAACCCATTGGCCCGAGGGAGGTTTCTCAAAAGATTGGCAGCGAAAAAGGGGAATTAAGTTATTCGCAGTATTCACAAGGTTTTGATTCTCTAGGCCAATAGTTTGCCACTTTTTGGGCCTCGGGCGCAGAGCGGTGGGTTGTAATGAATCATGGCATACTTCCGTCTTTGGAGCCCAGCAAGGGCGTCCCCGGAGTCATGGGCGCGGGGCCCGATGATTATCTTATTTGTCCTATTTGCTGGGTTTTTTCTTTTGGCAAAGGCCAGTGCGGAGTCTTCCGATAACGGAACGCTTTATGCGATTAAGGAGTATCCAGATGGCACCCGCTACAAAGTAAAATGGGAAAATATCGGCACAACCGCAGAGGCCACCAATCTACACGGCGGGCCGCCGCGGTTCCGTGCTCCTCGGCAGGG
>CANESK010000029.1 GCA_947441075.1 Verrucomicrobia subdivision 6 bacterium | reverse complement strand
GCGGGTTGAGCTGAAGGAGTTTGCCCAATCGGCACGATGCCTTCTTTCCCTGGATCGTAGGCAATGATGCGGGGGGAGCCTCCGTGTTTTTCGCCGTTATCGACTGCCTTTCCGATTTCGCTCCAACGAACAACAACTTTTGTGCCGTCGGGATAGATCTTCATCACCATCGGATCGTTGGTGGAAGTTGTGATCGATGGATCTGCGGCCTGAACGGAGCAAACAGCCGTAGCGAGTATTGAAATTATAGTTATTACGTATTTATGCATGATTATTCTCCTTGTTTAGCACTCGTAATTAGAGTTAATTTATACCCTATTCTGCGGTGCATAGGTGTTCTTTATTACTAGGGGTTGTGTGTGTCAACAAATATGTTAATAACTTTATAGTAACTTATTACTAAAACTAAGTAATAAGTATTGTCCGGATTTGCTGATTTTTAAACTGAGGATAATTATGGACTGGGTTGGCTACGGGTCGCCCCTCAAGAGAGAAGATACTTTAGAATGAATCGAACGATCTTTTTATAAAAAGCCAATCCGACGAAAACGGAGATTAGTGGTGTGTAGGTCTAATCAATTGCAGCGATTTTGAAAGGGCGTAAAGCAGTTGATAGATCGGTCCCTGGTGGGAGGTGAATGGTTTTCCATCCTTTCTTGGCGGGAGTTTCAAGATTTTCGGCAAGGTCATCGATAAAGAGAGAGGTTTCGGCTTTTGCTCCTGCGGTTTGGAGGGCTTTGTCGTAAATATCGGGATGGGGTTTGCGGCAACCGACCAGATGGGAGTAGATCCGATGGCGGAAGAGTGGAAAGAAGTCGTAGGTGGCTTCGAGATGCCGGATATGGGAGGCGCAGGTGTTGGAGATTAGGGCGAGTGGGTAGTGGAGGGCGAGTTGGCGAACGAGAGAGACCCGTTCGGGTAGGGGATAAAAGATATCGCAGAAGGCTTCTTGAAGTTCTTTTTGGGCGTGGGCGAGGTCGAGGTCTTCGGCGAGAAGGGCAAAGTACTCGTCGCAGTTGTGGTGACCGCGCTCGTAGTCGTGGGCGCGCTCGTGGTTCCAAATTTTTTCACAGAAATCGGCCACGTTTTCTCCTGAGCGAAGGGCGAGGGCCTTGAGTTTCTCACCCGAACGAAGGCCTACTAGGATATTACCGAGATCAAAAAAGATGTGGGTGATCGGAGGCGTCATTTGGGGATCTTACACAAATCGTAATCTTTCGGCGAATTTCAATCGTGAAACTTCGACCCGGTGACTCTACTAGATATTAGAGAAACAGCACCTATCGCGGGGCGGGGGGCTACTTGGAGGTTTGGATGTATTCGCCGGCCCAAGAGCCTGATGGGGGAGACTTGAGGAAACCTTCGCAAATCTTTTTATAGGTTTTCGAGGGGCCATCGTGCTCGTCGAGTGAGAGGGCTTGATCGAACTTGGCAATGGCGGCGGTGAAGTTTCTCGCAGCATGGAGGTGCCAGCCTTCTTCGAAGATCTGGACTACCTGGCGCTTGGCTTCGGAGAGTTCGCCCTTTTTGGCAAGGAGTTCGTAGCAAGGGACGGGTTCGGTCTTACCTTTGACAATCATGTTGGCCAAGAAACGTGCTTCAATTTTTTCTTTGGCCATTTCGTAGGTTTTGCCTCCGATCATAATGTGGGTGTCGAAGGGTTTGTTGGCGGGTTCGAAACGGGCGGCTTGGTTGACGGCATCTCCCATGACGGTGTACTGGAACTTTTTGTCCGAGCCCATGTTGCCCGCGGCGACTTCGCCTGTGTTGATGCCCATCCGGGCGTCGATGTCGCAACCATATTCGGCTTTGAGTTCGCCTTTGAGGGTTTGGAGTCGTTCCTGTTGTTCGAGCGCAGACCAGCAGGCTTTCCAAGCGTGGGAGTCTGGATCGGGATCGGCCCAGACGGGTACGCCGAAATCGGCCATGATGGCGTCTCCAGAATACTTATCGATATAACCACCATACTTGGTGACGAGATCGCTCATGGGGGTGAGGTAACGGTTGAGGATTTTAGCAAGGTCCTCGGCGGAAACGGATTCGGAGATGGTGGTGAAGCCTGCGAGATCGGAGAAGAAAATGGAGACCATACGTTTTTCTCCTGTGAGGCGAAAGCGGTCGGGATCGGCCTGCATGTAGGAGAGGACCTCGGGACTGACCATGGTGGAAAACATGCCGCTGACCCGGCGTTTATCCCGCTGTTCGAGGACGAACTCATAGCCTAGGCAACCGATGCCACCGAAAAGGAGGGTGAGGCAGGGGCTGACGGCGGGGAGGATAAGGCTGAGTTTATCTTGGACAAAGAAAGTAAGGACGGCATATCCCAGCCCAAAAAGAACGAGTAAAAAAAGGCGGAAGATGGGTTGCTTGGTGGCGAGGATGAGGAGGAGAGCAAGCAAGGCGCCTGCGAGAATGAGGGCGGGTTGACTCCAGAGAGGTGGCATTTGCAGGAAGCTGTTGGAGAGGGCGGCACCAAGGGCTGCGAGATGAACCTCCGGACCGGGCATGGCGGTGGTGTAGGGGGTACGGATGACGTCTTTGGACCAGTTGCCGTAAGGACCGACGAGAACGATTTTATCTTTGAGCATCTCCCCATTTTTAAAAACCTTTTCCCAAGTGGCAGGGACGAAGAGTTGATAGATGGGAATGGATTTGTAGTTGAAGTTTGGGGGGCCAGCGAAGCGGAGGAGGCCCGAGCCACTGGCAGGAATACGATCGCTGTAGCCTGCTTTTTCGAGCATGCGGCAGGCGAGGGAGACAGCGGGGATGGATTGAAACTGGCGATGATAATCGGCGCGGCGAACAATACCGTCGCTATCGGGCCAGAGGTTCACAAAGCCCACCCGACCTGCGGAGTTTTCTTGGGAGATTTCCGTCGCTCCCAAGGAGGCGAGGGCGGCGGGGAGGGTGAGTTGGACGGAGGTGCGACCTGCGTTGCTGACTTCCTCAAAAGTGCCACCGAGGACGGCACGGTCTCCCTTGTCGGTGACGGCTTGAAGGAGTTCCTCGTCACCTTCTTTGGGAGTGGGGAACATTAAATCGAGGCCAACCACTTTGGCTCCAGCGTCGGTGATGCGTTGGATGACACTGGCCCAGACTGAGCGACGCCAAGGCCAGGAGCCGGTGGACATTTCGGCAAGGGCGGGATCGGCGGCGACTTCCTCTTCGGAGAGGATGTCTTTGTAGGTAGCTTTATCGATAGCGATAAAAACGATTTCAGGAGAAACGGGTGCAGTCTGGCCGAAACGGACGCGAAGGTCGCGGGTGTAGAGTTCTGCCTCGAGAAGAGGTTTGAATTGGATGAGGCCGAGGAGGGAAAAGAAAACTCCTGCGGCGAAGCAGATGCCTGTGAGGATGAAGCGGCGACGGACGGCTTCTTTTTTAGCGGTCTTGGCCATAGCAAAACATTAGTTGGCGGGAGCGGGACGATTCAAGGTGGATTCCTGTTTGGTGCCTTCTTGGGTGAGCTCATTCTCAAATTCGCGCATCTGTTTGTGTTCATAATCGACTACTTCTCGTTCAAGGGCGGAGATGGCGGCACGGCGGGCAGCTTTTTCCTGCTCGATCCGTTTTTCCTGCTCTGAGTTGGCAATGATTGCCCCGATGAGAGCACCAGCGAGGGCGCCGGCTCCAGCGCCGATGGCGGCACCATCTCCACCGCCGGCCATGGCGCCGATGCTTGCACCCGTGGCGGCGCCGCCGACCATGCCGATTCCTGCACTGGTGGGGACCCCGCTGCCTGCGCCGATACCTTTGCTTTTCGCGGCAGAGGGGGCGGAGGACATGAGTTGGGATCGGTACTGTTTCACGTCTTCACGAATAGCGGTGAGCCGGTCGTCGAGGGTTTGGGTAGCGGCGCGGCGTTTGGCTTCCCCATTTTCCAACTCCCCGCGGGAGCGGAGGAGGGCGGGAGGAGGGGTAGTGGCTTCGCGGACAAAAATGGCTTCGAGGGCGGGGATGCGGGTGAGGGGAAGGAGGTCGGCGCTGGTGACCTTCCAAGTTCCAGAGGAGCGATCGGCGCGACGGACAGTCCAACCACCCTGAAGAGTGGTGCCGGCGAGAAGAATGGTTTTGGCGGAGGCTAGATCGAAGACTTTGCCTGGTGGCAGATCGTAGGCGTAGACGATTTTTGGGATGAGGCGCTTATGATTAGTCGAAATATTTTTGGGAACGGTTACGGGCACAACGGGAGCGAGGAGAATATCTTCCTTAGCCCGGAGAGTGATGGCGTAGTCGACGGAGACTCCGTCGTCGGAGGGGATAAGGCGACGTGGGGTTAATTCGACACATTCGACCTGCTGAGGGAGGTGGCGGGAGAGAACGGAGCGGGCGAGGGCATCGGGAGGGAGATTTTGTTTGCGGTTCCACCAACCGAGGGTGGATTGATCGAGGAGAATGGCGGGTGGGAGGAGGGGCAAGGCGGGGGCATTACTTTGCGAGGTAAGCTGGGAAAGTTGGCGAAGGGAGGAGCTCCAGCGGGCGTAGTCGGCTTGGAGAGCCTGGGGTGAGCGGATTTCGTCGTCGTTTTTGGAGTAGGATAGGCTTCGGAGAAAAAAATAGAGTAGGGCCGATCCAGCGAAAAGCAGGAGGAGTGCGCCCGCGATCCATTGGACAAAAGGGCGCCAGATTTTTGAGGAGAAGTTTTTTGTGGTCGAGACAGGAGGTGGAGGATGGGGAGGGGGAGGGACCTGTGGGGTAAGAGAGGGTTGCGAAGAAACTTTTCCCGTGGGCGGAATACGGCGGGGAGGGCCGGATCGGAACATAGGCAAAGGCTATCAGTGCTGAGGTGCGCGAGGAAGAGGAGTGGGGGGTTGGCAGAAGGAGCACCAGCAGGTGGTACGGCCGCCGATGTGTGCGCGCTGAAGTGGATGCTCGCAGCGGGGGCAGAATCCTCCAGATTTCCAGCGGTGAAGGAATAGCCAATAGCGGGGCGGATTGGATCCTTCCTTACCGATGATGCGGAGGGCATCCTGGCAAATTTTGCGAATGTGGGTATGGAGATTGGAAATTGTTTTTTGAGAGAGGAGTCCAGCGTGGGTTCGTGGGGAAAGGCGTGTTCGCCAAAGAATTTCGTCGGCCATCCAGTTGCCGATGCCAGGAAAGAACTGCTGCATGAGGAGGAGGGCTTTGAGTGGGGCACGGGAGCGGCGGGAGCAGATGTCTTCGAGTTTTTTCTTACTGAATTTAGGAGAGTGGATGGGGGGAGGGAGGGTGGTCCACCAAGAAGGCGGTTGTGGGGAGAGGGCGAAGCGGACTCGGCCGAAGAGTCGGGGATCCTGAAAGATGAGCGAGTGACGGGCGGTGCGGAGAACTAGGTGATCGTGGGGGCGGGGTAAGTGAGAGGCTGGTGCGGTGGATAGTTTGCCTGTCATTCCGAGGTGGATCCCGAGCCAGGCATCGGAGCCGAAGCGGAAGAGCATCTGTTTACCGTGAGCGTGAGAGGAGCGGAGATAGTGACCTTGGATGGTGCGGGCAAGGAGAGTGGTGGAGGTTTCGCGAAAGATACGTTTCTGTGAATGTAGATGAACGGAGATAACTTTCTGACGGAGGCCAGGATTCCACTTTTGGCGAAAGAATTCCACTTCGGCTAGTTCGGGCATAGAAGAGAAAAGGGTGGCTTGAATTGAGTCGGAAGCAAGGCGAGGACTGATTCAGGCTTGGGCGCGGAGCTATTTTGGGACAATCTTTCAGGATGGCAGTAAAGCTTACGGGTCATCAGATTGAGGTCGTCCTGACGACGTTAGAGGGATGGACTCAAGATACTGGACGGATCAAAAAAGAGTATAAATTTATCGATTTCACGGCGGCGGCGATGTTTATTACGGGAGCAAACCTTGAGGCGGAAAAGATGAATCACCACCCCGAAATCTTCCATTCTTACACTACGGTGAAGGTTGAGATGACGACCCATGATGTTTGCGGTATTAGTGAGCTAGATTTACGCTTAGCTAAAAAGCTGGATGCTCGGGCGAAACCTCATTTGGTTCAGAATTAAAATTTATGGCTAAGAAAGCACTGATCACGGGAATTACGGGGCAGGACGGTTCGTATCTGGCAGAGTTGCTTTTAGGGAAAGGGTATGAAGTGCATGGGATTATCCGGCGTTCCTCTAGCTTTAACACGGAGCGACTGGATGCAATTTATCGGGATCGCCATGAGAAGGGGGCAAAGTTCTTTTTACACTATGGCGATTTAAGTGATCCGAGTTCGATGATCAAGATTCTGGGGGAAACGCAACCTGAGGAGATTTATAATTTAGCGGCGCAGAGTCACGTCAGGGTAAGTTTTGACATTCCTGAGTACACTGGGGATGTGACGGGGTTGGGGACGATTCGTATTCTGGATGCGATGCGGCAGGTGGCGCCGAAAGCGCGATTTTATCAGGCTTCAAGTTCGGAGATGTACGGATTGGTACAGGAGGTACCACAAAAAGAGACAACGCCGTTTTATCCGAGAAGTCCGTACGCGGCAGCCAAGGTGTATTCGTACTGGATCACGGTGAACTACCGAGAGAGCTACGGGTTGCATGCCTCGAATGGGATTTTGTTTAATCACGAGAGCCCGCGCCGTGGGGAGACCTTTGTGACGAGAAAGATTACGCGGGCGGTGGCTAGGATTCAGGCGGGGTTGCAGGAGAAACTGTTTTTAGGGAATTTGGAGTCGAAGCGGGATTGGGGTTTTGCCCCAGAGTATGTGGAGGGGATGTGGCGGATGTTGCAACAAGAGAAACCGGATGACTATGTGATTGCGACAGGTGAAACGCATAGTGTGCAGGAGTTTGTTGAGGTGGCATTTGCGCGGGCGAAGTTGGATTGGAAAAAGCATGTGGCTTTTGACGAACGGTATTTACGGCCGGCTGAGGTAGATTTGCTCATTGGGGATGCTTCGAAAGCTAAAAAGCAATTAGGGTGGGTGCCGAAGGTGAAGTTCAAGGAACTGACGGAGATCATGGTAGATGCGGATATTTTACAGTTGGCGGAAGAGCGGGCAGGGAAGCGGATCCGGGATTAGCGATGAAAACATTTGTGGCCGGTCACCGTGGTATGGTGGGATCGGCTGTGGTGCGGGCGCTGGAGAAAAAAGGGGGGGTAGAGGTTTTGACTCGGACGAGGGTGGAACTGGACTTAACGGATGCAGGAGCGGTGGCAAAGTGGTTTAGCAAGGAGAAGCCTGAGCAGGTGATTGATGCTGCGGCAAGAGTTGGGGGAATTCTTGAGAATGCGAAGCGTCCGGTGGAGTTTCTTTTGGATAATTTGCGGATGCAGAACAATTTGATGGAATCGGCTTTTGGAAATGGGTGTAAGAAATTTCTATTTCTGGGTAGCTCCTGCATTTATCCGAAGCATGCAGAACAGCCGATTCGGGAAGATTCGCTATTGAGCGGGCCGTTAGAACCGACGAACGATGCTTATGCGTTAGCGAAAATTGCGGGGGTGAGGTTGGCGCAGGCGTATCGGGACGAGTATGGGAAGAGTGCGATTTCGGCGATGCCGACGAATTTGTATGGTCCGGGGGACAACTATGATCCTGAGAGTTCTCATGCGCTGCCTGGGATGATAACGAAGTTCCATCGGGCGAAAGGGAAGGGGGAGAAAGAGGTGGTTTTGTGGGGTACGGGTTCGCCAAGGAGGGAGTGGTTGTATGTGGAGGATCTGGCGGCGGGATTGTTGATGTTGTTGGAGCAGTACGATGGGCGGGAGATTGTCAACGTGGGGGTGGGGGAGGATTCGACGATTTCGGAATTGGCGGAGAATGTTAAGAGGGCGGTTGGGTTTGGAGGGAAGATACGATGGGACACAAGCAAGCCGGATGGAACGCCGCGGAAGCTTTTGGATGTGACGAAGATACATGGGATGGGGTGGAAGCCGAAGGTGTCGATGGAGGAGGGGATCGGTCTGGCGTACGAATGGTTTTTGAAGAATGCGCCTGAAGCGAAGGGGTGAGTTGTCTGTCTCCTATCCACAGAGGTGGTCAACTTTTTGAAGAAAGAGAGTTGCGGAGTAAGACAGGATTGCGGATCGTTTCATGATGTCTGAAGTTCTTATTATCCAGCACCAAGCGGGTGAGGGCCCGGGCACGATTGAGGAGGAGTTGCTTGGTGCGGGGCACAAGGTGCGAAAGGTACGAGTGGATGAGGGGGATATGGTTCCGAGGGAGGTTGGTTCGCTGAGCGGCTTGGTGGTGATGGGAGGATCGATGGGGGTGGGGGATCAGGGAAAGCTAACTCATTTGAAGGATGAGATTGCGCTGCTGAAGCAGTTTCTTGTGGCAGAGAAGCCTATTTTGGGGGTCTGTTTAGGAGCGCAGTTATTGGCGAGTGCGTTGGGTGCGGAGGTGGTTGCGGGAGAGAAGGAGATTGGGTGGATGCCGGTGCGGAAGATGCCTGATGCTTTTAAGGATGCGGTTTTGCGCAGATTGCCTGAGAACTTTCCGGCGTTGCTCTGGCATGGAGATCACTTCGCTTTGCCGAAAGGGGCGGCTCATCTTTTGAGCACGGACAAGTGTGGGTGCGCGGGTTTTCGTTATGGGAAAAAGGCGTATGGGTTGGTGCCGCATCTGGAGATGACGGCAGCAATGGTGGACGAAATGGTGGCGGGATCGCGTAAGGAGTTGGTGGCGGCAGGGGTAGAGGCTGCTCAAATCCTTGAGGACACTTCGGAGAACGTGGAGCCAGCGGAAGAGCTGGCGCGGGTGATGTGGCGAGGTTGGGCTGGGTTGTTGGTGTAGAGAAGAGGCGGCGAGGACACCGCGATTGTTAAAAATTGATTTCGCTTTTGAATTATAGGGAGGGGAAAAGATGATCAGTTATAATCGTCTTTGGTGACGGAGGAGGCGTCGCGGGAACCGAGAATCTCTGCTTGTTTGCCGACCCGAACGAGGGACTCGTCGAAGCGGTAGGCGTGGCAGTTGGGGCAAAGGAGAGCTTTTTTGAGGACGATGCTGCCGCACCCTTCGCAGACTTTGTAGTCTGCGGGGTGGGCGAGGATCTTGGCGGCGGCGCCCGCGCGAGGATTCGGGTCAGTCATCTTCCGCAAACTACTGGCTGAGACGAGTTCGGCAAGAGGTTCGCGATGGAGGTGAGGTGAGGTAGGGTGGGGTGATGTCAGTAAAAGCAAGCCGGATATCGGAATTGTGGGAGGGGGTGGACGCCCGTGGGCGGGATGTGCGATATGCGGCTTATTTCGTGAGATTTAATCTGGAGGAGTACTATGAGGCGCATGATGTGCTGGAGTCGCTTTGGTTGGAGCGTGGTCGCAAGGCGGAGGGGGCTACTTTCTATCAAGGATTGATCCAGTTAGCGGGTGCCTTTGTGCACTTGAGGAAACATTTCGAGAATCCTGGCCACCGGGTTCATAGTCAACGATTGAACCCAGCTTGTCGCCTTTTGGCCCTCGCGGAAAAGAATGTCGGCGCGTACGGGGAGGAGTGTGAGGGATTGATCCTCCCGCCTGTCCTGCGATTTGCAAGAGAGGTGCGGCTCGTTTTAGAAAAGGGTGGCTTTAAAGTGAATCCATGGAAACCGCAGTGCGGTCCCAAGCTTGAGTTACCCAGAGAGCCAAAGTAGGGGAGTAGGCTGGTCGCAGGCGGGGGGTTAGGAGATTAGTCGTCTTTGGACTTGAGATTGTGGCTTTTCATTCCGTCGGTGAGATTTTCGGCAATACTATCGGCGATTCGCCCGATCTGCATCGATTCCTGAAGGCCAGTGGTTTTGGCAATAAAACCCCCAATTTTAGCAAAGGGGCTGAGACCTGGCCCAGGTGAGATTTTCCCTTTGACCGAGCTGTTAAATACTAGAAATGGCTTTCCATTAGGACTTGAGGAGTCGGAGACTGAGGTGATGACGCCGACCACTGGGTTATCGCTGCCGAGCATTTTTTTCCCTGGGTCGAGATTGACGACGTTGCTGGCTAATTTCCAGCCATTGGGGGGGACAAGACCTGTACCTGTCCAGACGCGGGCAGGGAGATCGGCGTCGTTGAGCTTTTCTAGGATGGCTTCGGTCAGATCCTTTTTAAGATCGGCCAATTTTTCTTTGGCGGCTTCTTCATCATCACTGGGGAGGATAGAAATACCCTCTGCATTTTTCTTTTTGGCGTCGGCAATGGCAGCGGGCTCGATGGTCACGGGCAAAATATAGATTTGTGCGGGGGGCTTAGTGGGCCAAACAACTGAATTGGCTTCTGCGGGCTGAGCGGGTTTGACGGTTTCGTCGGCTGCGTAGGTGGACAAGCAACTCAGGAGGAGTGCCGAGAGAAGGAATTTAATCACGAAAGTTATTAAAGGAGAGTGCAGCGGGAAAGTCGAGGCCTCTAAGGTGGGCGATGGCGGATTGCAGATCATCTCTGCTCTTCCCCGTGATGCGAACTTTAGGGCCCTCGATAGTCGCTTGAAGCTTAAGGCCTGAGCCACGAATCGATTGGCTGACGGCTTTGGCGTTCTCGCCTGATAGGCCTTGCTTCAAAAGGACCTCTTGGCGGGCTCGGCCGACGGAGGAGAGCTCGGCGTCTTTAGTTTCGAGATTTTTAAGGGGGATGCCGCGTTTCGCGAGTTTGTTGATGACGATCTCGTGCAGGGCTTGAAGTTTAAAATTATCGCTGGCCGAAAGAACGAGCTTTTCTTTCTCCTCGGCGATTTCCCAGGTGATGCCTTTAAAATCAAAACGACTGGCGAGCTCTTTGCGCGCCATGAGCAGAGCGTTGTTGAGCTCGGCCATATCGATTTCGGAAACTACGTCAAAGGAGGGCATAAGAAGAATTATTTTCCAACCTGAATGTCCAAATTGCCTTTTTGGACGTCGAGGGTCAAGTTGGAGCCGTCGAGAATATCTCCGGCGAGTAGTTGGCGAGAGAGTCGGGTTTCGACTTCGCGCTGGAGGTAGCGTTTGAGAGGACGGGCACCATAGACAGGATCGTAGCCTTCACGCCCGATGTGTTCGCGGGCGGCGTCGGTAAGTTTGAGGGTGATTCTCCGCTCGGAAAGGCGATGGCGGAGAAGTCCGAGGAGAAGATCTACGATCTTCTTAATCTCCTCGAGGGTGAGGGGTTTAAAGAGAACGATATCATCCACCCGATTGAGGAATTCGGGGCGGAAATGTTTACGGAGTTCGGCCATGACGGCTTGGCGTGCTTTCTCGGTGATTTCTCCTTTGGAGTTGAGGCCTTCGATGAGCAGGGGGGAACCGATATTGGAGGTCATGATGATGATGGTGTTTTTAAAATCTACGGTGCGACCTTGACTATCGGTCAGGCGCCCATCATCGAGGATTTGGAGGAAGGTATTAAAGACATCAGGGTGGGCTTTTTCGATTTCATCAAAGAGAATTACGCAGTAGGGGCGACGCCGGACGGCCTCGGTCAGTTGACCGCCCTCTTCGTAACCGACGTAGCCTGGGGGCGCCCCGATGAGGCGAGAGACGGCATGTTTCTCCATGTATTCGGACATATCGATGCGGATGACAGCGTCTTCGCTATCGAAAAGAGTAGCGGCAAGGGCACGGGCGAGTTCGGTTTTGCCTACACCGGTAGGTCCGAGAAAAATGAACGAGCCAATGGGGCGCTTGGGGTCTTTCAGGCCGGAGCGAGCGCGGACAACGGCGTCGGCGACTGCTTGGACCGCTTCGTCCTGCCCGATTACGCGTTCGTGGAGAATCTTGTCGAGGCGGAGGAGTTTGTCTTTTTCTCCTTCGAGCAAGCGAGAAACGGGTATACCGGTCCAGCGGGCAACGATATCGCCAACTTCCTCGGCGGTGACCTCTTCGCGAACGAGTTTGGCTTGGCCGCCTTTTTCTTTGGCATCGATGGCAGCCTCGGCGGTTTTCAGTTTCTGTTCGAGAGCGGGTAGGCGACCGTACTGGAGTTCGGCTACTTTATTGAGGTCGTAGCTGCGCTGGGCGGTTTCGATTTCTTGTCGGATTTGGTCGATCTCTGCGCGAATTTTGCGGGAGGACTCGACCCCGCCTCGTTCCGCCTGCCAGCGGGCGTGGAGGGCATCGCGCTTCGCTTTGAGGTCTGCTAACTCCTTTTCCAGAGTTTTTAACCGTTCTTTTGAGGGAGTGTCTTTTTCCTTCTTGAGAGCTTCACGCTCGATCTCGAGTTGGAGCGTCCTGCGCTGAAAGTTTTCGAGTTCTTCGGGCATCGACTCGATTTCGGTCCTGAGTTTGGCGGCGGCTTCGTCGATAAGGTCGATGGCTTTATCGGGAAGGAAGCGATCGGTGATGTAGCGGTGGGAGAGAGTAGCTGCAGCGACGAGGGCGGCGTCTTGGATCCGCACCCCGTGATGGACTTCGTAGCGTTCGCGAAGACCGCGGAGAATGGAAACGGTGTCTTCGACGGAAGGTTCGGCCACAGTAACGGGTTGGAAGCGGCGTTCTAAGGCGGCGTCCTTCTCGATGTATTTACGATATTCGTCGAGGGTGGTGGCGCCGATGCAGTGGAGTTCCCCGCGGGCGAGCATGGGTTTGAGCATATTGCCTGCGTCCATCGCCCCCTCGGCTTTGCCCGCGCCGACGATGGTGTGAATTTCGTCGATAAAAAGAATGACGGCACCTTCGGCTTTGACCACCTCGTTGAGAACGGCTTTGAGGCGTTCCTCAAATTCCCCACGGAACTTGGCTCCAGCTACAAGGGCGGCGAGATCGAGGGCGATAATCCTTTTATCTTTTAAACTTTCGGGAACGTCGCCCGCCATGATGCGCCGAGCGAGTCCCTCGACTATAGCGGTTTTGCCGACGCCAGGCTCTCCGATGAGGACTGGGTTATTTTTGGTACGGCGAGAAAGGACTTGAATGGTGCGACGGATTTCTGGGTCGCGACCGATCACGGGATCGAGTTTGCCTTGGCGGGCTAGCCGAGTGAGGTCACGGCCATATTTTTCTAGGGATTCGTAAGTGGCTTCGGGATTGGCGGAGGTAACGCGTTGGCCGCCTCGGACGGTTTGCAGGGCGGCGAGCAGTTTGTCTGAAGTGATGCCGAACTCTTTGAGGACCTTGGCGGCGCCGGTGTGGGAGTCCTCTTGGAGGGCCGCAAGGAGGAGGTGCTCGACGCTGATGTAGTCGTCCTTGAGTTTGGTGGCCTCGGCGGCAGCGCGGCCGAGGAGAGATTGGAGGCGAGGGGTGATGACGGTTCCGCCTGGTGAGGCGCCTGGGCCAGAGACTTTGGGCAGGCGAGCGATTTCTGATTCGAGGCGCTCGGCGAAGCGGGCAGGCTGGGTGCCGAGTTTTTCGATCAGGCGAGGGATGAGTCCATCGGTTTGGCTAGTAAGAGAGTGAAGGAGATGTTCGACTTCGACGGCGGAGTGACCGGAGCGGGCGGCGTCGGCTTGGGCTGTGGCGATGGCCTTTTGGGCGTTCTCGGTGAGTTTATTTATATCCACTTGTGAAGCATCGGATAGAACGTTGGGTTAGGCGAAGAAAAAATAGGGGGACAAGCGGAGTAGAAATAAAAAAGCCCGGCAGGGATAATCCTGCCGGGCTTTGGGTTGAGACGTTGTTTAGTAGCGATAGTGAGCGGGTTTGTAGGGCCCTTCCACGGGGATACCGAGGTACTCGGACTGATCTTTGGTCAGCTTGGTTAATTTGACTCCGATTTTTTCCAAGTGGAGGCGGGCGACTTCTTCGTCGAGAGCCTTCGGCAGGACGTAGACTGCGGGTTTGTAGAGGGCACGGTTTTTCCAGAGATCCAGCGCCGCTAGCGTCTGGTTAGAAAAGCTCGCACTCATGACGAAGCTGGGATGGCCCGTGGCACAGCCCAGATTGACGAGACGTCCCTCCGCGAGGAGAAAAAGCTCTCGCCCACTGGGGAAAACATACTTGTCGAGTTGGGGCTTAATATTGATCCTTTTCACGCCAGGATGGTTGTTGAGTTTGTCGACTTGAATTTCGTTATCGAAGTGGCCGATATTGGCCACGACCGCTTGGTCCTTCATCTTGGTCATGTGTTCGAGGGTGATGATGTCCTTGTTGCCGGTGGTGGTGATGTAGATGTCGGCACGACCGAAGGTTTCCTCGATGGTAGTGACTTCGAATCCTTCCATAGCGGCTTGGAGGGCGTTGATAGGATCGATCTCGGTGATGATGACTCGGGCGCCTTGACCGCGGAGGGACTGGGCGGAGCCTTTACCTACGTCCCCATAGCCGCAGACAACGGCGACTTTGCCTGAGATCATAACGTCGAGGGCGCGGTTGAGTCCGTCGACTAGGGAGTGACGGCAACCGTAAAGGTTATCGAATTTTGTTTTGGTGACCGAGTCGTTGACATTGAAGGCAGGGACAAGAAGTTTACCGATCTCTTGGAGTTTGTAGAGACGATGAACTCCGGTGGTGGTTTCCTCGGCTACGCCTTTCCACTCTTTGACCATTTCATGAAAAATGGTGGGGGATTCAGCGTGAACTTTTTTAAGAAGATTTTTAATGACCTTCTCTTCTTCGCTGGAGCTGGAGGTATTGACCCACCCGTCGCCGTTTTCTAATTCATAGCCTTTGTGAAGAAAGAGAGTGACGTCGCCACCGTCATCGATGACGAGTTGCGGGCCTTTGCCCTCGGCGTTGACGATGGCCTTCCAGGTGCAATCCCAGTACTCCTCGAGGGTTTCGCCCTTCCAAGCGAAGACGGGCACGCCGGTGGCAGCGATGGCGGCGGCGGCTTGATCTTGAGTAGAGAAAATATTGCAACTGGCCCAGCGGACATCGGCTCCGAGAGCGACAAAGGTCTCGATGAGCACAGCGGTCTGGATGGTCATGTGGAGGGAACCAGTCACACGAACGCCAGCGAGGGGCTTGGCTTTGGTGTGTTGGTTACGGATCGACATCAGCCCAGGCATTTCTTTTTCGGCGATGATGATTTCTTTGCGGCCGAAAGCAGCAAGGGAGATGTCCTTTACATGATAATCTTGGTTTGATTTTGCGGGGCGTGGGGTAGTGGTTTTTGGGGTGAGGGTGGCGGTGCTCATATGTGTATCTCCTAGTGTTGTGGGGTTATTTCAATCCAGCGTGACGACGGAGTTGGCGGACACAGTCCGTATTCTCCCACGGGGCATAGGCTGGATTGCCCCGATGGCCGAAGTGGCCGTAGTTAGTTGTTTTCGAGTAAATGGGGCGACGGAGGCGAAGGTGGCGAATGATTTCGGCAGGACGGAAATCAAAGGTCTGGTGTACGGCCTTCTCGATTCGTTCGAAGCGAACTTTTTCAGTATTGAAAGTATCGAGGCAGACGGAGACGGGATGGGGATGGCCAATGGCGTAGGCGAATTGGATTTCCACACGGTCGGCCAGGCCGGCGGCGACAATGTTCTTAGCAACATAGCGACCCATGTAGGCTGCGCTGCGGTCGACTTTGGTGGGATCTTTTCCACTGAAGGCGCCACCCCCGTGGCGACCCGCCCCGCCGTAGGTATCGACGATGATTTTGCGGCCGGTGAGACCGCTATCGCCTTCGGGTCCCCCGACGACGAAGCGACCAGTGGGATTAACGAGAAATTCTGTGCGCCGATCGAGCATCTTTTTCGGGAGAACTTTGCGGATGAGCTTTTCGATAATGAACTTCTCGATCTGGCGATGAGAGACGTCCTCACTGTGTTGGGTCGAAACTACTACGGCAGTGATCCGGACGGGTTTGTTCTGACGATACTCAACGGATACTTGGGTTTTGGCGTCGGGTCGGAGCCAGGGGACTTTGCCAGACTTGCGGATGCGGCTGAGTTCACGTCCGAGGTGGTGAGAGAACATGACTGGGGCGGGCATAAGTTCAGGAGTTTCGCGGCAGGCAAAGCCGAACATGAGACCTTGATCGCCTGCTCCTTGCTCCGAGGATTTCTTCCCAGAAGCGCGGCGGGCATCAACACCTTGGGCGATATCGGGGCTTTGGCCGGTGAGGGCGTTCATAATGTGGACGCGGTCAGCGTGAAAGACGTCTTCGGGATGAGTATAACCGATGGAGCGGATGGTGGAGCGAACGAGCTTATCGAAGTCCAATTTAGCGCGGGTGGTGATTTCCCCTGCGATAACGACGAGATTGGACTTAACCAGGGTTTCGCAGGCGACGCGGCTGAGGGGGTCTTGGGCGAGGCAGGCATCAAGCACCGCATCGGAGATTCCGTCGCAGACTTTGTCGGGATGGCCTTCGCCGACCGACTCAGAGGAAAAGATGAAGTTCCCTTTCATGAGAGTGAAATATGGCATTAGTTGGCGGTCATGCAAGAATAAATATTGATATATCATGATAAGATGATGAATCTTATAAGCGTATGACTCACCAAGTGCGACTTCTCGGGGCGTTAGCGGATCCCACCCGCTTACGAATTCTTTCTGCTTTGCGGGAGAATGAGCTTTCGGTGGCGGAATTGCAGGAGGTGCTGGGGGTAGGGCAGTCGCGGATATCGAATCATTTGGCGCAACTAAAGTCGGTTGGACTTTTACGGGATCGGCGTGAGGGGCAGAAGGCGTACTACCGGCGGGCGGATTTGAGTGGGGGTGTGAGTCGTGAGGTGTGGTCTTTGGCGGAGGGTGCGGCGAATGAGCTGAGCACGCAGGCGAGGGATAGTGATTCTTTGCGGCGGGTGCTGGGTCAGCGTCAGGAGAAATCGAAGAGGTACTTTGATGCGGTGGCGGGTCGGTTGGGCAAGAAGTACTGTCCTGGGCGATCGTGGGAAGCGGTGGGGCGGTTGCTTCTGGCGATGGCGCCGAGGCAGGTTTATGCCGATTTGGGTGCGGGGGAGGGTTTGATTTCGCAGCTTTTGGCGGCGCGTGCGAAGAAGGTGATTGCCTTAGACTCCTCGCCGAAAATGGTGGAGGTGGGAAGGGAGTTGGCTAAGCGCAGTGGGTTGAAAAACTTAGAGTATCGACAAGGAGATTTGGAGGAGCCGCCGATTCGGCCGGGGTCGGTGGACGTGGCAATTTTAAGTCAGGCTTTGCACCATGCGGTGCATCCACCGCGGGCGCTGGAGGCGGCATGGAAAATATTGCGACCAGGGGGGACGATTTTGATTTTAGATTTGGTTGAGCACAGTTTTGAAGCGGCTCGCGAGATGTATGCGGATGTGTGGTTAGGTTTTGCTCCAACGGAATTGGCGAGAATGTTGCGAGAGGTGGGTTTTGAGGGAATTTCGGTTGAGATTGTGGCGAAAGAGAAGGAAGGGCCTGGATTCCAGACTCTTTTGGCGGTGGGGACAAAATCTTCTTAGTTGGGGAGAAGACTTGGAAAGTGTCGGTGGGTAAGGCAGGATTTTGGGCGGTACGCGCCCGTGGCGAAACTGGCAGACGCGCTAGATTCAGGTTCTAGTGGGGAAACCCTTGGAGGTTCAAATCCTCTCGGGCGCAACGAAGAAAGCGAGAGAGAATCTATCAGCCGGAGGCGATAATGGATTAGGCCAAGGGTGGGTATAGGGGGGCCAAATCCTCTCGGGCGCACCGAAGCTATGACATTCCCAAGAATGTGGGGATGTTTTTTTGGGATGAGTGAAAGCGGTTTACGGGGTAGGCGTGTATTTGTACTACGGTCTGAAATAGGATTTTGGCTATAAACATGGGATTTCGTTTTTATCGTGGAATCACTCTTTTGACTGGATTGCGGCTTGGGTGCTTGCGCACCTGATACGTTCTAGCGAGTGGTTAAGGTTTGGCTTCCCGCCACCAGGCAAGGAAGGCGAGAACGGCCCAAAGGGATCGGCGATGGTCGGCTTGACCCGAAAGATGTTCGTGGGTCATTCGTTGTACGGCGATGGGATCCATCACGCCAGTGGAAGCTACTAGGGAGGTATCGGTGAGATCTTGCGCCCAGCTTTTGAGATCCTGCTGGAGCCAAGAGGCGACGGGCATAGCAAAGCCCGCTTTCTTGCGGCGAAGAATCGATTCGGGGAGATCGTTTTTGAGGGCTTCGCGTAAGATGAGTTTGGTTTGACGGCCGCGCATTTTGTAGTCGGTACGTAAACCGAAGGCGTGGGTGACGAGATCGGGGTCGAGGAAGGGAACTCGCACTTCGAGGGAGTGGGCCATACTGGCGCGATCAACTTTCATGAGGACGCATTCTTGTAGGTAGAGTTTGGTGCAAAGATAAAAGATGCGTTCGAGTCCACCTGAGAGACCGCTACGGCGAACGAGTCGGGTGACGTCTTCGAAGGGGTTATGGCGTTGGAGTTCGTTGCGGACATCCGGGGATAGTAGATCATTCCGCTCGGTATTGCCGCATGCGCCCATCCAGAGCAGGAAGCGGATTTCGGGAGGCAGGCCGAGTCCTTTGAGAAGCTGGGCGAGAATAAATGGCACACTCTTATAGTTATGCGAGACGGGTAGGCGTTGGAGGATATGGTTAATGGCGTCGCGGATGCCGATGGGAAGAAAGGAGAGGCGTTCGACAAGAAGGTGAGCCTGAAAGCTGGGATACCCTGCAAAAAGTTCATCCCCGCCGTCTCCACCGAGAACGGTTTTGACTCGACCAGCTGCGAGGCGAGCGAGAAACCAGCTGGGTACGAGAGAGGCATCGCCGAGAGGCTCATCGAGTCCTTGATAAATTTTTGGTAAGGCGCCTACGACATCTCCTGCGGTGAGAGTTTGGTGATGATGTTGCGTGCCAACTTTACGGGCGACTTCCTCGGCGAAGGGAAGTTCGTTGTAGGAGGCCTCCTGGAAGCCGATGGAGAAGGAGTGGAGCTTGCGACCCGCGAGAGGAGCGGCGAGGGCGGCGACGGCACTTGAGTCGATGCCACCGCTGAGAAGAATACCGACTTCTACGTCGCTACGGAGCTGGTAGCGGACAGCTTCGCGGAGGAGGTCGCGAGTGGTTTTAGCGGATTCATCAAAAGTTCCTGCTCCGACAGGATTGTCCTCAATGGGCAGATCCCAGAAATATTCGGTCCGGCGACCTGCGGGCGACCAGGTAACCATTTGGCCAGGCTCGAGCTTACGCACGCCGGCATAGGCGGTGGAGGGGGCGGGGATATAGCCGAAGGCGAGGTACTTATTAACGGAGGAGGGATCGAGGCCAGGCCGAAAATCGGGGTAACGGAGAAGTGAACGAAGTTCGGAAGCGAAGAGAAGTTCGCCGCGGTGGTTGGCGTAATAGAGCGGTTTGATGCCGAGGGGATCGCGAGCGAGGACAAGGCGTTTCTCTCGCGAGTCCCAGATGGCGAAGGCAAACATGCCGTTGAGTCTGGGTAGACAGTCGGCCCCGTCTTCAGCCCAGGCTTGGAGGAGGACTTCCGTATCGGACTGGGTGCGGAAGGTGGTTCCGCGGGCTTCGAGATCGCGGCGGAGTTCGATGTAGTTATAGATCTCTCCATTAAAAACGATGTGCCAGCGTCCATCGGCGGAGGACATGGGCTGGGCTCCGCCGGCGAGATCGAGAATGCTGAGGCGGCGGTGGCCGAGGCGGACAGCGGGATCAGCGTAGGCGCCCTCGGCGTCGGGCCCTCGATGAAGGAGGGCGTTGGTCATAGCGGAGAGGGCCGCCTCCGGTTTAGCGGGGTGGTGTCGGTTGGTGGTAAATCCAGCAATGCCGCACATAAGATACGATGATTGATGGAAAGAAGGAGTGATTCAAGGCTCGAGCTTGGATCAGTACAAAACTTTTGGCAGGATCGGAAGATGGAAAATCGGCCCAATGGGAAGGAACGCGTCCTACTTTTGGTTTTAGCATTGGCGGTGGCTTTTCCTTTTTTGGGTTCATTTGGATTGTTGGAACCTGATGAAGGGAGATTTGCCCAGATTGGGCGGGAGATGGCGGCGAGCGGGGATTTTCTGATTCCTCGGCTCAATGGAATTGAGCAATTTTACAAGCCACCGCTTGTCTACTGGATTAGTGCGGTGGGGGTTCGACTTTTTGGGGTTTCGGAGTGGACGGCGCGGTTACCTTCGGCCTTGGCCTTTGTGGGAATTATCTGGCTGGTGGGTTGGATGGGTTGGCGAGTGGGAGGGCGGAAGGTTGGGTGGATGGCGGCTTTGATTTTGGCATCGATGGTGGAACCGTATGCGCTTGGGCGGCAGATCACGTTAGATATGAGCCTGACGTTTTGGGTGACGGCGGCGTTGGCTTGTTTGGTGGAGGTGGGGTTAATTGGGAGGGGGAGAGGGTGGGGTTATCTATTTTTCTTTTGTATGGGGATGGGATTTTTGGCTAAAGGTCCGATGGCTTGGGTGGTACCGCTATCGGCGGCATGGCTGTGGGGATGGTCGGCAAGAAGGAGCGGGGGAAAGCTGACTCTTCCGTGGAAAAGCGGGATGGCGCTGACCTTTGCGTTGGCGCTGAGTTGGTTTGTGTTGGTTTGTCTGAAGTATCCTGAGTTGTGGAAATATTTCTTGGGATACGAGTTAGTGGAGCGTTTTGCCAGCACAACGCATGGGCGTTCGAAACCGTGGTGGTTTTTTCTGCCGATTTTGGCAATTGGGACGGTGCCGTGGACAGGATTTTTGCTGGGGTTGGGGGCAGCGGGATGGAGGAAACTGAAAGACCGTTCGATGACCTCGATGCAGTGGGCGCTGGGTGGTGCGATCGTTATTCCGTTTATGGTGGTGAGTTGTAGTGGATCGAAATTGCTGACGTATATTTTACCGATCTACCCGGCGTTGGCGTTGGCATTGGCGATGGGGCTGAAGCGTGGGGTGGGTGGGGTTTGGGAGAAATTGGGTTGGGGTATGGCTTTGACTCTTTTGGGGTTGGTGGGTCCTGGGTTGTGGGCGGTGCGGCATTTTTGGAGTGAGGCGGAGGTGGCGGTTCCGTCTGCGATGTACTTAGGTGGGGCGACAGGTCTTGCGGTGATTTTGATTTTTGCGTGGTGGATAAAAGTCAGGAAAGGGGATGTGCTGGTGAAAGTGGGTTGGGTGGCAGGATTAGCGTTCTTGCTCTGGCATGGGGCGAGTGGGGAGATGCAGAGGATCAATGATTTGCTGGGAAGACAAGCGAGTGTGTGTTCTTTGGCTCGCTTAGTGGAAAAGCGGATGCCGGCGAGGCTTTTTATTTATCGAGCGAGGGCGTCGGGGTTTATTTTTACGTTGGATCGGAAAGTGTGGATTAGTCGAGGGGATGCGGATGTGGTGGTCGACGTCTCGGAAGAAGCCAAGAGTAGATTGTTTGAGAAGCCGGATGATTTACGCAGAGGATTGGGGGTAGGGGAGAGGGTGGAGGGAGTTACTTTGCGAGAAGTTTTTCGCGAGGAGTTTGACAGCAAGCGGTGGGAGATTTTGGGGCGGGCGGGGGAATTTTATCTTGTTCGGTCCTGGGGCTTAGGAAACTGAGATTGGGCTGGGTACGAAGGGTTTGCCGCTACGGAGGGCGGTGGCGATTTCGGTCGCTAGATGGGGTGAAGGTGGGCGGAGGAGGAGACTTTTCCAATTTTCGGGTTTTTCTTGAGGCCAAGGGGAAAGAATAGAAAGAAGTTGGGATTGAGGGTGGGCGCTTCCCCAAGGCCAGTGAGATGGAGAAGGGCAGAGGCCAGCGGTGAAGGCGTTTCTTTCGATGTAGTGGGCTACTTTTAAAAATCCGCGTCCTCGAGCGACTTCGTGAGCTCTGTAGCGGTTTTGGTAAACGGCGCCATCGCCGATGGTATCGTGTCGCCAGCGCCAATATCGGGCCTGATTGGAGGTGAACATTTTCATCATTTTGGAGAGGTCGTGCGTCTCCTTGATCGACACAAGTAGGTGCCAGTGGTTGGGCATTAAGCAGTAGCAAAGGAGGGAGATGGAGTATCGGGTAATGGCCTCATGCAGGATCTGTTCGCAAATCGAGAAGTCAAAGTCGTCCGCGAAGATTTTTTCTTGTCGCGAACCACGATTACAGATGTGGAGCAGGGTTCCAGGGTTGAATCTGCGTATAGGTCGTCCCATACGTGATTAAACTTGAGATATCGGGAAAAGTTGCGGTGATATTTTTAATTGGTGTCAGGCACGTGTCAGACACGTGTCTGACACGGGGATTAAGGGG
>CANESK010000028.1 GCA_947441075.1 Verrucomicrobia subdivision 6 bacterium | reverse complement strand
CCACTTCCCTCTCGCCCCCCTTGGGGGCGCAACCCCCTCGGACCCACTCCCCTTTTTCTTCCCGAAATCCGCTACCTTCAATCCCGCGAAAAATCTGACTTCGAAATCATCCAGTCCATCCGAACCTTAACTCGCTTCGGCCAAGCTCACCCCGCCAAACGTCTGGGCCACTTCTCTTTTCCCACCTCGGCCGAGGCCCTTCACCTCTGCGGGGGAGACCCAGGCCCCCTCCGCGAGACTCTCCGCCTCGCCGAAGAGTGCACCTTCTCCTTTAACCTTGGCGGACTTCGCTTCCCCTCCTTTGACACTCCTGACGGATCTCCCTCCTCAGTTTTTCTTCGAAACCAAGTCATCGCCGGAGCCCGCCTTCGATATGGCTCAAACTCCCACATCCACCGCCGCGTCCTTCGGCAAATCTCCGAAGAGCTCTGCATAATTACCGAGGTTGGGTACGCCGATTATTTCCTCCTCGTCTGGGATCTCCTGCAAACCTGCCGAGTCCAAGGGATCGATTGGATAACCCGCGGATCCGCCGCCGACTCCCTTGTCTGCTACTGCCTAGGAATCTCAGGAGTATGCCCAATTCGCTTTGACCTCTACTTTCGGCGATTTCTCAACCGCGATCGCATGGCCATGAATAAATTACCCGACATCGATATCGATTTTCCTCACGATCGCCGCACTGAAGTTATCGACCTTCTTTTTAGGAAGCACGGGCCAGACCACTGCGCCGTCGTCGGGGGCTTTTCAACCTACCAAGGCCGCTCCGCTCTAGCGGAAATCGCCAAAACCCTCGGAGCCTCCGAATTCGATGTCCGCCGTTTCACTAGCCAGATTTCCCCCATTCGCGCTCGCGATCTTTCCTCTGCCCTAACTGAAAAACCGCCCTGCGACATTCTGATCGAAGAAGATCCTTATGCCACCGCCATCCGATTAGCAGCCCGACTCGACGGTTTTCCCCGCCATCCCAAAATGCATCCATGCGGGATCGTCCTTTCTGGCCCGCCCATCCTCGATCTCACCCCTGTCTTCACCTGCCACTCTGGCTATCCCGCCACTCATCTCGATATGCATGCCGTGGAAACTCTGGGTCTAGTGAAAATGGACATTCTCGGCCAAGCCGGTCTCTCGGTTTTGCGCGATGCGTGCGTCCATCTCCAATCCAGAGGAGTCGTCGCCCGCTTCGGAGTTTCCGCCGAGCCACTCGCCCCCAGCCCTCTCGCTTGCCAAGCTACCCCCTTTAGCCCGGCTCGAATCAATCTCGAACGACTCGCCCCATGGGATGATCGCGCCGTATGGCAGATGATCGCCCACGGGGGCGCACGCGGAGTCCACCACGTGGAGAGCCCCGCCATGACCACTCTCAATCGTCTTTGCGGCACCGCCGATATCGACTGCCTTATAGCCATCGTTTCCGTTATCCGCCCTGGCGCTGCCAACGAACTCAAGAAAGATGAGTTTGCTCGCCGATACCAAGGACTCTCCCCGATCGAATATGCCCACCCCTCACTCGAACCTGTCCTTCGCTCCACCTTTGGTCTCATCGCCTATGAGGAACATATTCTGCAAATCTGTGAAGCTTTCGCGGGCTGGAGCGCAGGACGAGCCGATGTCCTTCGTCGGGCCCTAACCAAACAGGACTCACCCACTCTCGAACGATTAAAGCGTGAGTTCTCCCTCGCCGCTTTACAAAAAGAACGCACCCCAGAAGAAATTCACCGGGTTTGGAATCTTCTTCTTGGCTTTCAAGGATATGCCTTCTGTCGAGCCCACTCCACCGCCTACGGAGTCGAAGCCTATCAAGCGGCAATCTTAAAACACTATCACCCACGAGAGTTCATGTCCGCCGTTCTCACTCACGGAAAAGGTTTCTACTCTCGCCTCGGCTACAGCCTCGAATGCCATCGTATGGGAATCCCTCTTCTCCCTCCTGATATTCAGCACTCCGATGCCACCCGCTTCCTTCCTCAACCCACAGGCATTCGTACTCCCCTCTCCGTCATTCAAGAAATGGGCGACGCCTTGTCTCTCCGTATCCTTGAACAGCGTTCCCGCAAACCCTTTAGCTCCCTTCTAGATTTCTTAACACGAGTTCAACCTAGCTCTCCCGCCATGAGCTCGCTCCTCCGCGTCGGAGCCCTCGATAACCTCTCCCCATCCCGTACCCAGCTATTCTGGGAATGGCGCCGCCACCGAATCTGCACCGACCAAGACGCCTTGGGTCTCTTTCAAAGCGCACCCCGCAACCTCCCTGAAGATCTTGATGAACCAACTGCCCAGCAGAGACTTCTCGATGAACACGAACTCCTCGGCTTCACCACCTCTGGCCACCCGCTCGATCTTTATCCTCAGATTGACTGGTCCAACTACTGTCCCGTCCAACAACTCAGCCAGTTTGCAGGAAAGCGAATCAAAATGTGTGGACTCATCGTCGCCGAACGTTCCCATCGGCAATCCGATGGTCGCTTAATGAAGTTTCTTACTCTAGCCGACAGAACTGGCATGGTGGAAACCGAGCTCTTTGCCGATGCCAACCACAAATGGGGAGCTACCGCATCGAGACACCCCGTTCTCGCAGTCACCGCGAAAGTAGAAGCCTTCGAAGGAGGTCGCGGCATCACCCTGCGCGTACTCCGAGTCGATCCACCCGCCCAAAAGATTCAACGCCGAAATAAGGTCTTCGCGTAAAGAAGTCCCGAGACCCAACTCCCCACAACAAAGACCACTGCCAGACCCAGTCGAGGCATGTAAGGTTGGAAAGCTTTAAGCATTGAAATGTCCTCTGTGCGATCTCCGATCGCAGAAAAAAGCAGCGTGCAAAAATAAAGAGTTCCTGCCACCGCCACCCCCATTTCGATTAGACCCCTAAAATACGATCCAGTGCGAAACGTCCCGAGCCCAGGCAGAACCGTAGCATTCAGACCAAGGCAGTTCCGTGCCCCTTCGACATTAGTGAGAATCGGGGGCTCGGCTTTGGAAGATTTGCTCATAAGCAGACATCGTCGCTAAAAAAGTCACTGGCACGGTCACGAAAAGACCAATCACCAAACAGAGAAGTCCCAAGAAATTAATCAGACCCAAGACCAGTAGCAGGCCGAGATAGGAACCCATGTTCTGCCTCACCCCACGCCAACTTAGCTTCAGTGCACCCCAAAAATCAGTTGAGCTACAAGCCGCAATCGGCACGGCGAACGACCAGCAAATCAGCAGGTAAATCATGGCGAGAGATCCTCCCAAAACAGGAAGACCCATGCCCACAAGAAGCTTGGGGTGCTCGATAATCTTTTCCATAACCACTCCCGATGAAGAAAAAAGCGCAGCAGCGGGGATGACGCCCAAAAGAAAAGGGCCGAAAGCCAGCAAACTCGAGACTGTCGTTGCCAGGAAACAAGGGAGGAATCTCTCCTTCGCCGTAGTCACCACATCCGAGATACCTTTCGACTTCCCATGAAGTGATTGCCTACAAAAAAAGTAGATACCACCCAAAATAGGGCCATTGAGTAGAAAGGAGAGAATCGCACCCACCACGGGGATGCTGTTGAGTAAGGCTTGGGTCAGAAAAACAAGAATTATAATTCCTGTGATCCTCCACAGATCTTGACGATAAGTGTGCCACCCCTGCCCGAGGCACTCCATTATCCGCAAATCGTGGGAAAGATGCTCGGCAGCTAGCGCAGGTAGTGAATCGAGCTTGGGCGGAGTTGATAATCCCACAGGATAAAATTCTGAAATCGATCCCAACTCTTGCCAGTCGGCTGAACCCTCCCGCTTCACCTTGGTTTTCTGGTCAGCCCGCCCCTCCCGAATCCAGCGCAGGACTTCCTCCGAAGATACCGGGCCATACGTTTTACTGTCGCCACCTACAATGGAATACATCTGACGATCATCGAAAGCATTGGGCTCCGTCACAAGTTCCTTTTTCTTATCCACAACTTAATCTCATCGGCCTTGGAGATGCGTTGGCGAGCCCCAACTAGTCTTCCATAAACCTATATGCACATGAAACCCTTATGCTTTTACCTTGGGACTCTCTGTCTTTTCGGCATCTGGGCCTCGGCCGCCCCCTCGATGGAATCCCCTTCCCAGCCCTTTGACTTTGATACCTATCGGCGCAACCCCATCGATGCTCGGCGCTCTTCGGCCGCAGATTCGCGGGGCAATCGCAATTTACAAACCCGTTTGATTTCAGGCGAAACCACCCCCCCTAATGATATCTCCCAGCAAGCCGCTGATCTTTTTCCAGCAATAGCAACAATCCCTTTAAGGCGTGATCCTGAACCCTTACCTACACCCAATGAACTCACCGACCAGATCACCGTGGCTAAGACGGGAGAGACCACCAAAGGACAAAAAGATCTTCTCGCCCGAGGAAAAATAGCCAAAGAACTTAACCTTTCTGCCATGTCAGAAAGTGAATACGAAATTTACGTGAGCCAAGCGCGAGAAAAAGAAGCGGAAACACCACAAGCTCCAAAGAACTTACTAAATCCCATGCCGACGGTGACGAACCTTAAGACTGGCGGACCCGCCCACGCCTACTCCGTTTCCCAAGCAGGCATTGGCTCCCGCACGAAACCTGGGTCCAACCAAAATCCCTTTGAAGATGTCCTCAAGGTTTTCCGACTGGATCAACCGATAACCCATGGGACCGATACTTTGCCAAGCGGGAACAAGAAAGTCGCAACGGCGACTCCACTCGCTCCGAGCGAGACTCCAGAGTCAGAGAAGCCCAGTCCCTCTGGCGGCACCTACGGCAACTAACTCGCCATTCCAGGGCGAATGCCTATGCAACACAGCCTTATCCCAATAGTCGCATTAGCCAATGGGGCAGAATTCACATTTTAAATCCGTATTGGCGCTCGTCCGTAGATTGTTATAAGGTTTACCTTCCGGGTGTGGTGGCAGAGTGGTCGAATGCGGCGGTTTGCTAAACCGTTGTACGGGTAAAACCGTACCGAGGGTTCGAATCCCTCCCGCACCGGTTATTTTGATTCGAGTTTGCCTTTTGCCCTAACCTCTTCACCCTTAGCAATAAGTGAACTCCAAAGCCTATCGGGCGATCTCATCCGCAAAATCAAAGAAGTATTTCGCCCTGCAAAACAAGGGCTCGGGTTGGTTCTCGAATCAACACTCCACAAAAACTACAGGAACTCGTGGTTTTCTTGAAGCATCCTCACCCGCGAACAAACCCCCGCCTTCCACCAAGAAATAATTGGACTACCAACCTTCTTTTTATTTAAAGATATCCACAATAATCAGACCAGACAGGTAGAGACCAGTTGACCTGTAGCCAAGGAAGTCCCATTAACAACATATGCAACGAATTGTTCTCTGGTCTTTATCGGGCCTAGTCAGCGTCCTCCTCCTAGTAAACCTATTCCTTGGTCTCAGCACCCGCGGAGCAATTTCCCAGATCCAAGCAGTCCAATCTCAAGTTGCCAATGGTCCTCAAATGGAGACAGTCCTCCGCAATCTGAGTATCCGTATCGCGATGGCAGGTGAAAAAGAGCCCGCCTTCCGTGAAATTCTTAAAAAACATGAGCTCAATGTTAAGCTCGACGATAAAGCTGAGGCTAAAACCAACCCATGAACGACGAAAACCAGTCTTACGAATCCCCTGTCTCTTGTGTCTGGCCATTAGTCACGGTCCTCGGAGCGCTCTTGGTCGTGAATCTTGTTCAGTTAACCTCCATTGTGCAGGAGCGGAAATCGGTTAACCAAACCGTCCTTAATGCCCAGCAAGCGATTAACCGCTACAAAACAGTTTCCGATAAGCTCGAGAATCTTGCCAAAGATCTTATGCGCCTCAGCCTGACAAATAGTGAGGCCAAAGAAATTGTCACACAGTTCAACATTCAGATGAACCAGCCTGCGGCTGGCTCCATCCCCGCTAAAAAATAATTTCCCGTTCCTACTCAGGCCCTAGGTCGAGACTGAAATCGATCGCCCTTGCACTGTGAGTCAAGCCACCAACACTCACCCACTCCACCCCGATTGCCGCTAACTCCCTAGCCCGCGCCACCGTTACCCCGCCCGAAGCCTCAAGCCCGACTTTCGATCCCATCTTCCTTCTTAGCGCCACCACACGACTAACCTCCTCGTTGGATAAGTTGTCCAAAAGAACCCGATCAATCGGTTGAGAGAGCAGCTTCTCAGCTAGCCCCACATTGTCCGCCTCAACTACCAAACATAAGTCCGGGTACTCCTCACGAGCTCTTCTTAGAGTCTCTCCCAGAACAGCGTCAGCCATAAAAACCTGGTGGTTCTCCTTCACTAGAATCCCGTCGTATAAACCAGCACGATGATTCGTTCCGCCCCCAGACCGAACCGCCTGCCTTTCCAACGCCCGCAATCCGGGAGTCGTCTTTCGTGTATCTAAGATTTTTGTTTGGGTCCCTGCAACTGCTTTAACATATTCCGCCGTCTTCGTGGCCACACCCGAGAGTCTTTGCAGAAAGTTCAAGGCGCAACGCTCTGCCGTAAGAATAGCCCGTGCCGACCCTCGAACTTCGGCAACAACCATCCCAGCCTGAATCACCTGACCATCCCGGCAAGCGGTCGACCATCGCAAGGAGCCGTCCACTTCTCTAAAAACCGCCTCTGCCACATCCAACCCCGCAAGCACACAGGACTCTCGGGAGACCAAGGTTGCCACCGCTCGAGCCGAAGCAGGCACTACTAGGCGACTGGTGATATCCAAAGGTCCAACATCTTCGCCTACCGCCCGCGAGGCAGCTTCACGCACAATCGCCTGCCAAGATTGAGGAGAAAGAATCACCCTGCCAGCGTGCAATCTCTCCGGGGGGGAAGTCGAGGAAAAGGTCCTCGGCTTTCCACCGCATAGTTTTCTTCTTAGAGTACCAGAATGAAAACGAGGGTTCTTCCTATCTCGCCAGCCTCAATTCAAGAGGCTTGCCATATTCTCCGCCAAGGAGATCTAGTCGCTTTCCCGACCGAAACTGTCTACGGCCTTGGGGCTCTCGGCCTTCTCCCCTCCGCAGTCCAGAAGATCTTCGAGGCCAAAGGACGTCCATCCACCGATCCTCTTATCCTCCACATGTCTTCTACCGATCTTGCTCAAGCCAGAGCCAACGGTGTTATCAGCGACCCAATACCGCAGGAGAGCCAACTTCTCGCTAAAACATTTTGGCCTGGCCCACTCACCCTCATTCTTCCCCGTGGCACCAAGGTTCCCCATGAGGTTACCGCAGGTCTGGAAACCGTAGCTGTACGTTGTCCGTCCCACCTCGGAGCCCAGCAACTCCTAGCCGCAATTGGAGCTCCCCTGGCCGCCCCCAGCGCCAATCGCTTCGGTCGAATCAGTCCAACGGATGCCTCGGCAGTTCTTCAAGAGCTGGATGGTAAAATTCCCTTAATTCTCGATGGCGGTTCCTGCCTTAATGGAATTGAATCCACCGTGGTTTCCTTTCCCCAGAACCAACCCACCATCCTCCGACCAGGCGTGATCACAGCCCAAGCCATCTCTCAGCTTCTTGGGAATGAGTGCAGAATCTCTTGCCACACTCAACCTCAAGGCACCCCTGCTAGCTCCCCTGGCATGCTCGCCTCCCACTACGCCCCCCGATCTCCTTTGTACTCTTGCCAAGAACCGATCAAAACCTTTCTACCCAACTTCCAGCATATTCTTTTTTTCTCATCGCAAGAATCCAAACCAGACCACGCGCACATCTTATCTCCCAACCAACGCCCAGAGGAAGCAGCTCAGAATCTTTACCGCTTACTCCGAATCGCTGACGCTCAATCTCCTCAGGCCATTCTTATTGATCCAATCCCGCCCTCCGATCTCGCACCCGCCCTGCAAGATCGAATATTCCGCGCAAGTACAGGTAGCGCCATCTGGCAAGGAGGCTCTTGGACACTTCAAGCTCGCGATAAAACTTAAATCTGACCCCCAGGCCCGCCCGCGCTCTCCTGATCCTTTTCTTTCAGCTGAACTAGTCCTAAGACATGTCTCAAAAGCTTGGCGACTGAGTCCTCCACACTTTCCTTATCCGTATGCAGAATCAGATCAGGGTTTTCTGGTTTCTCATAAGGCGAATCGATTCCGGTAAATCCACGAATCTCTCCTTTCCGCGCTTTTTGATAGAGGCCTCGCGGATCTCTTTTTTCACAGGCTTCGATCGGCGCATCGATGTAAACCTCCGCAAAACTCAACCCAGCGCTATGGGACGAGGCTCGGACCGCTTCACGCTCCTTTCGCAGAGGAGAGATCAACGAACTAATCACCACCAATCCTGATTCTGCCATCAACTTGGCCACCTCACCCGCCCTACGAATGTTTTCCGCTCGGTCCTCAATGCTAAATCCGAGATCGGCACAGAGCCCGTGTCGCAAATTATCCCCATCAAGGATCATTGATCCTATTCCCCTTCGAAAAAGAAGACTCTCCAGCGCCACCGCAATAGTCGACTTGCCCGATCCTGATAAACCCGTTAGCCAAACAATGGCCCCCTCGTGACCGAAGTGTGCCGCTCGAGCTTCCGAAGTAACTCTCCCCTCAGTCCAAGTTAGGTGCTCCCCTTTAACCGCCTTGGCTAAGGAAAGGGAGTACTCGGCGAAAATAATAATACCACCGCCACCAATCCGCGACCCTCGCTGCAAGGCAAACCGACCCGTTGCCGCCACCTGATCGTGAGCGTCATATACCAAGGGACGACGGCAACGAAGCCGAACTTCTGCTACCTCAAATCGACCAACCTCCTCCCGCGCCTCATTGACCGCCTCCAACTTGTCCGCATCCACCACACGGTCGATCGCCACCAGACGCGTCTCCACCGATTGGGTGCCTAGCCGAAGCGTCACCGGCGCTTGTAGCCGCAAGGGCTCGGCATCTAACCAAAAAATACGGGCACGAACCTCCCGTGATTCCACTGGAGGATGATCAGGCAGAGATCCTACATGACCTCGCTCCACGAAAATTTGCTCCTCCAGTGTAACAGCCACACATCGCCCTGTTCCAACCCGCGTGCTGGCTTGATTGTCACCCCAAGTTTCAATTGTTTTGACTCGGCTCGTTTTACGATCAGGAAAAAACACCACTGGATCACCCACCTGGATCGTTCCGCTCTCTAGTTTGCCCGCCACCACTCTTCTTTCATCGAATCGATAAACGTCCTGAACGCTGAAACGCAAAGGTCCCTCGTCACCAGAAGGTTTCTTCGCACGACTTGCCACGAGAGCTTCTAATAAAGTAGGCCCCTTCCACCACCCGAGATTCTTGGAGTCGCGCCGCA
Organism: Verrucomicrobia subdivision 6 bacterium; assembly: GCA_947441075.1. GTDB lineage: Bacteria > Verrucomicrobiota > Verrucomicrobiia > Methylacidiphilales > Verrucolacustridaceae > Verrucolacustris. The sequence continues at coordinate 12,880 of CANESK010000028.1, read as the reverse complement.
TTACTGTCGCCCCCTCTCGTGCAGAAATAGGGATGACCTCACGAGGAATAATCTTCAGTCCGCCGAGATACTCACGAATCTCTTTCTCTAATTCACGAAAGCGGGCTTGGTCCCAGCCCACTAGATCCATCTTATTCACGGCGACAATCACCTGGGATACGCCCAGCAACGAAAGGAGCAGACCGTGTCGACGAGTCTGCTCCTTACATCCTTCTTTCGCGTCGATGAGCAAGACCGCTTCCTCCGCCGCCGCCGCGCCCGTCACCATATTCTTAATGAACTCACGGTGACCTGGTGCATCGATAATTTCGAATGATTGACCCTCGTAACGAAATCCGATCCGCGTCGTATCGATTGTAATATTCTGGGCCTGCTCTTCTAAAAGCGCATCCAAGAGAAAGGCATACTCCAAGGGCATGCCCTCCTCTCGCGAAGCTTTCTCGGCTGCTTCTAATTTTCCCTCAGGGAGGGAGCCGGTATCCGCCAGTAGTCGCCCAATCAAAGTCGATTTTCCATGATCCACATGGCCCACCACTACAATACTTGTGCGCGCCTCCTCAGCTCCCCCCGCGGCCCCAGCACCCCCTTGCCTTTTTGGAAAGAAGACAGGCACATAATCCTTGGACACCGCTTTCGGTGCGGGAGGCATGACCACTCCTTGGCTCACATGAACCCCTTCGCCCGCAGTTTCTGCATGGCATTGCGTTCGTGGTGATCTTGGGCGCGACCCGCCCGCTCTGAAGTTTTCGTCGTCTTGAGCTCCGCCACGATTCCTTCAAGAGTGTCGACCGAGCTCTCGATCGACTTTGTGATTGGCCAGCACCCCAAAGACCGGTACCGACGCCCATTTTGGGCAAAGTACATTTTGGGAATTGGAATGCCTTCGCGTCGGACATACTCCCATACATCTAACTCTGTCCAATCCAAGAGAGGCTGCACTCGTACGTGCTCCCCAGGACCAACCGCCGTGGTGAACTGCCCCCAAAACTCAGGTGGTTGATCACGGTATTCCCACTCGTTTTCCGCAGTGCGCGGCGAGAAATAACGCTCCTTCGCACGAGTGGAATCTTCATCTCGACGAATGCCAGTGACCAAAGCATCCCACTTATACTTGGCTAAGGCCTGTTGCAGGGCAGCCGACTTCAGCTCATGAGTGACCGTCACCGGATCGTGTGTTTCATACCCTACCCCGCGCTTCCGAGCCTCTTCGTTGATCATCACAATCAGATCTAACTCGTAATGCTTTCGTGCCCACTCCCGAAAAGAAAGCATCTCAGGAAACTCATAGGTCGTATCAATATGGAGCAGCGGGAACGGAATCTTCCCCGCAAACGCCTTCTTCGCTAACCATATTAAAGTATTGGAATCTTTGCCCATAGACCATGGCATAGCCATATTTTTAAAATTCGCAAAAGCCTCGCGAAGTATATAAATACTCTGATCTTCAAGATGTTGCAAATATGACATAAACGATAGACTTTGTATGGTTTACATGTAAATTGCAAGCATGATTCGCGTTGTTTCTAATGGTCGCTCTGTGGTTAAAGACGTCGGCCCCTCAACCGAACCCGATCTCAAGGCGAAATCCCCTTCTGACCGGTTACGATGGGCCGTCGAATCCTTTCCTAAAAAGGTAGTTCTAACAACCTCCTTTGGAGCCCAATCCGCTGCTTTTCTTCACTGGGCCTCACAAATGTCTCCCACCCTTCCAGTCATTTTCATCGATACTGGATACCACTTTCCTGAAACACTCGCATTCGCTTCAGAACTAACCTCGCGTTTAGGCCTTAACCTAAAAACCTATCGACCTCTCCTCACGCCGACCCAAATCGAGAGCCAACATGGACTCCTTTGGCAAGAGGGACCCTCAGGCCTAGAAAAGTTTCATGAAATTATTCGGGTCGAACCCCTGCAAAGGGCGCTCTCCGAACTCAATCCCTCCGTCTGGGTCGCTGGATTGCGCGGCAGCTCCTCCCTATCTCGGCAAAGTCTCGATATCCTCGTGCGGAAGAAAGACCGATACAAACTTCTTCCCATTCTGGAATGGACCGACCGTGATATCGGACTCTACCTGAAAAAGCACTCTCTTCCCTACCATCCGCTATGGGCCCAAGGCTATGTTTCCATTGGCGATCGTGTTACCACCAAGCGCCTCGACGAAGTTTCCGATCCAGCCGAATTACGGCATAATGGCTGGAAGCGCGAGTGCGGAATTCACGATAAAGTATAACCAGCTTAGGAAATTAGATTCCTTTCTCCCTGCCCTTCATGCAGGATTTTCCTCTTATGGCAGGCGAAGTAGTCGAAGTAGAAGGAGTCGTTAAGTCGGTGCTCAAAGGCACCCTCTTTCGCGTCGAGCTGATCAACGGTCACACCGTCCTCGCTCATATTTCCGGCAAAATGCGCAAGCACTACATTCGCCTCAATATTGGAAATAAGGTTAAAATGGAAATGTCCCCTTACGACCTGACCAAAGGTCGCATCACCTATCGAATTCCGCCCCCCACAGCTGATGGACAGCCCGGAGGGGCGCCGCCTACACCGTAAATCACAAAGATTACTAGAATCACGCATCTCTTATCTGTCTCGCTCTCGGAACACCCTGCTCCCTCAATCGAATCCTCGTCCCCTAGGCCTTCGTCGCCCTATCTGAAAGGGCACCAAAACTATCTTGGCGCCGAACTAGGCCTTCGCCGCACTATCCTTGTCAGGAAAGGATTTCACCAACGATAGAAAGCCAGAAAGATCAAGCAACCGCTGGACGTCAGGCTGCAAACTACTCAGACGCAAACTACCCCCCTTAAGCTGTAATTTTTTCAAAGCCTGCAAAATAGATCGGAGCCCTGCGCTGCTCACATAGTTCAACTCCGCCATATCCAGTACTACAACTCCGCCATCTGGGATCTTTGCGTCTAATATCGGACCAGTAACCACATCCAGACGACCACTGCACTCGAGAATAGTTGCCACGCCAACTTGGGAATCTTTTACAGTTAGCATATTAATATATCTAACGGAAAGAGTGCTCTCTGGCAAACTGTGAATTCCTCATCCCCAACATCGCCTCCATATTCATCTCATGAGCCACTGAAAAGGGACAAGATTACCACCACGAGTTCTCGCGAACACCAACCGCAATTTCTCCGTTAGCAGGTACCGATAAGTAAAAAGGTTTTGCAATCAACCTACGAGGTAGGATTGTGACCTGCAAAACCAGATCCTACGATGAGTGCCGCATAAGCTTCCCAAGGAATATCTCCCCCTTCATCTCGAGGAACTCGCTCCAGTCCCTTGGATTTAAAATCAATTCCAAATAAACCAAATCGAGGTGCGTAGGTTCCCCATTCGTAGTTATCTGTAAGGGACCAGTGGAAATATCCCATTAAAGGCAATCCTTCCCGATGCAATTTAATCACCTCACCAACATGTTGCTTGAGAAAATAACTCCGATTCTGCTCGTCTCCTCGTAAATCACAGGCCACCTCTCCCGTGCAGCGCCGTTCCGCCATTCCGTTCTCCGCAATCACGATCGGGAGGCCTGGGTACTCTGCCGCGTAGCGTTCCACAAAAAACCGCAGGCCACGAGGCAGCGCTTTCCAGTCCCACCACTTGGTCGTCAAACTCTGGGTAAGCCACTCCCGAAGTCCGACCCGGCCGAGCGATAAATCGGAAATCGTCGGCATGCGCACAGCGTTTCCCACAAAAGGATCATAATAATCAAAGGCGATATAATCGACCACCGGCTCTTCCCGACGCTCCCGCACCAGACTAACCAAGCGAGAAAAAGTACTCTCGCGGAGAAAACGGCGACTCAGGCCATGCTGAACTTGCTTAATCAACTCCCCCACTCCCTCAGAGAAGAGGCCGTGATGAGGAAAATCCATCGCTCGGTACGCTCGAGTAAACTCACGATATCGGTCGTTGAGGAAGGTAATGATCGGCTCCCTGCCATGCGTCTGACGAGCCCCCTCCAAAACATCCAATAACATTTTATCCATCCAATAAAGATCACTGGCAAAGTTATTGAAAGTAAGTTTGGGCAAACCCCAATCAGAATTCTCAGCGTAAAGAGAGTGAACTTCACGACGAACTCTCACATGCGCCTCCAACATGGTTTGCAGGGCGCAAAGAGCCGCCGCCCACCATGCCCGTCGCCCTGCCGGAAAGGCTCCGACGTTATAAGTACATGCCGCCAACATGTTCGGCTCGTTCAGTGTGATAAACCAACGGGGTGGTGCCACACCCTTATTGACCAAACGTCGATTCAGTGCCTCCAACATCAGTCGCACAAACCGTGCGAAGATTTCGGGAGTTGTCTCCTCCAGCCATGGATCGGTGCCTAGCCATGCAGGGGTTGTAAAATGACAAAGGGTAATCAGCGGTTCCATTTTCCGCGCTCTCAAGGCAGCGATCATCTCCGCATAGCGATCCAAGACGCTTGCGTCTAATTCTGTTCCAAGCCCTTTTGGCTGAATTCGCGTCCAATCTAACCCCAGACGGTACGCGGTCAGACCCATCATCTCTGCCCGATCAAAGTCCTCTTCATACCGATTCCAGAAATCAGCCGCCCGTCCCGAGCGCTCCACCTTTCCTGCGTTCTCCCATGCTGCCCAATTATTCTGCGGTTGGCCCTCCTCGTTGTACCCGCCCTCGTGCTGATAAGGACAGGAGGACACCCCCCAAAGAAAAGAACCATCCCCAGTAGCCGACTTCATCTTTTTCGAACACTTTCCGCCATCTCCTCTTGCTGATCAGAGTTTACTTGGATCGGATCACTCCCCGAGTCGGCCAGGAGGGTTTTTACCACCACTTCCGCTGCGTGAGGACAACCCATCTTTCGGGCCGCTTTTCGCATCTGCTCCAATCGTCCAGCATCCCCCAAGAGTTGGCCTACTTTATATCCAAGGATGGAGATTTCATTACATTTAATCGCCACCCCTTTCTCTAAAAGCTGATCGCTATTTCTCTCCTCCTGACCAGGAATTGGATCATAAATAACCATCGGCAAGCTCGAGGCCATCGCCTCCGCAGAAGTCATCCCCCCTGGCTTGCTCACCAGGAGATCTGCCGCCCCCATCCAAGAAGGCATCTCATCCACATAACCCATCACCTTGAAATCCACCTTGGAGCCATTCCCTCGAGCTAGCTCCTGCTCGACCCGCTCTTTCGCCTCAGGATTCTTTCCGCAAATTACTACCACCTGCGCTCGCTGCGATGACTGCCGCAAGGATTTGACTACCGCTTCGGCGGGATTGACTCCCAAGGCTCCAGCCGTAACCAAAATAACAGGACGATCCAACGCTAAGCCCAGCTTTTTGCGCAAACTTGGTTGATCCGTATTCCGCCCAAATTCTGGGTCCACCGGAATTCCGCTTACCGTAATCCGTTCCGCGGGCAGACCCAAAGTGGTTAGATACGCCTTCGTCTCGTCCAAAGCCACAAAGTACCGATGGAAAGCGCGCGACAACCACATCGCATGAAAATCAAAATCGGTCACCACAATCGAAAGCTTGGCCTGAATCGCTTTTGTGGTGATTAGATGTGAAATAATCTCCGCAGGCATGAAGTGAGTGCAGATTGTGATATCTGGCTGCATCTTCGCCAGCAAACGAACCAAAGGGCGGGTATTCAAACGATCCAGGAGAATCCGCATCTTGTCAGTTTTCCAAGGCTCGTCGCTCTTCGCATACCACCAACCCAGCAAAGTCGGTGCATCTTTCACTAAAGCCAAGTAGAGCTTCGAGTAGAAGTCGCGGAACAGTTTGTTCGTAAAAGCCAACGCATCCACATTGGCCACTTCACCAATCCCTGGGGTAGCTCGACATATCTTCTCGATCGCTGAAGCGGCTCGGACATGTCCCGTCCCCGCACTTGCCGATAGGATCAAAACCTTCTTAAGACTTTTCACGCAGAAGGATGGTAACCAAAAAAGAGCCCCTCTTAAACCTCTAAAGCTTCGTCCTCTTTGCCTTCTTTGCCGCTCCTCCCCCAAAAAGATCCAGTTGTCCCTTCGCATCTTTACCACCAGGCACAGCCTTAGGTTTAATTCTAGCAGGCTTTCCCGTAGCATCGGTCTCCCCTTCTTCTAAGCCTTTCAATATCTCCGTCGCTCGATCTAAAACCTCCACAGGCAAGCCCGCTAATCGTGCTACTTGAATTCCGTAACTCCGATCCGCCCCTCCTTCAATAATCTGCCGAAGAAAAACTACGCGGTCTTTTTCCTCCCGAACTGCCACTCGGTAGTTTTTAACCCCGCCCCGGGTCAAGGCCAACTCGGTTAGCTCGTGATAGTGGGTCGCGAAAAGAGTCTTTGCCTTTACTTCATCGTGAAGATGTTCCCCCACCGCCCAAGCGATACTTAAACCATCTAAAGTGCTCGTCCCCCTTCCAATCTCATCCAGAATCACTAAGCTCTCCTCTGTGGCGTTATGCAAGATCATCGCGGTTTCATTCATTTCCACCAGAAAGGTACTTTGACCTCGCGCTAAATCATCTCCCGCTCCAATTCTCGTAAAAATCCGATCCAATACCGGCAATTCAGCCGACACCGCAGGAACAAAAGAACCCATCTGGGCCAAAAGACAGATCAAGGCCGCCTGCCGTAAGTACGTACTTTTTCCAGCCATATTCGGTCCAGTCAAAACGATCAACGTCCCATGCTCATTCCCCAGAAAAAGATCGTTCGGCACAAAGGGTTCCGCCCCACCCGCCAAAATCTGCTCCACCACAGGATGCCGACCTCCCCGAATCTGAATTTGCCCATCCTGCCGCATCATCGGCCGCACATAGCCCCAGCGACGAGCCGTCGACGCCATTCCTGCTAAAGCATCAAGAGATCCGATTGCACAGGCAGTTTTCTGCAAAAATGACAATCGAGCTACAACCCGATCCCTCAGCTTACCAAACAGAATTATCTCCCTAGCAATCGCCTTCTCCTCAGCGCCAAGAATCTTAACCTCAGTATCCTTCAGCTCTTTCGTCACAAAACGCTCCGCCTGAGCGAGAGTCTGCTTTCTCTCATACTCCGCTGGTACTTGATCCAAGTTCGTCTTGGTAATCTCAATCCCATATCCCGATACTTGATTAAAACGTATCTTTAAACTCTTGATTCCTGTTCGCTCAATCTCTTTCGCTTGTAAATCAGCAATCCAACCACGCCCTTCTCGCATCGCCTCCCGATATCCATCCAACTCCGCATCATATCCATCCCGAATCATTCCACCCTCCCTGGCCAGCGCAGGAGGCTCCTCCGCCACGCCCCGCGCTAGCTCCGCCGCCAGTTCAATTTCTAACTCCACCTGCTGATTCAAATCCTGAATCTTTTTACCTCGTACCTTCATTGCCATTTTTTGGAGACCAGGCAAGGCCTCTAGCGTAAGCCGTAAGACCACCAAATCCCGTGCATTTCCTGCACCTCCTGCCAACCGCCCCACCAACCGAGCCAAATCCCGCACATCTTTCAGACTTTCCCGGAAATCATCTAAAGCCCCCGCATCCTCTAGGAATCCCGCGACCGCTTCGTGACGACCCTCAATCTCCTCCAGATTGCGCAACGGTCGGACAAGCCATCCCCTCAGTTCGCGTCCTCCCATCGCAGTAATTGTCTGATCGATTGCCCGAATGACACTGGTATCCGCTCCTGTCGAAGATGAGGAGAGCAGTTCCAAGTTTCTCTGAGTCGCCGCATCAAGACGCAGGCAATCCTCGGATCGGAAAGGCTTGGGTGCTTGCAGATGTTTCGCTACCCCCTTGAGAGTCTCAGTCAGATATCGTAGTAACCCGCCTGCTGCGCCCACCGAAGAGTGCATCCCACCACAACCGAATCCATCCAAACTTTGCACTTTAAAATGATCACACAGCAGGGTTCGTCCCGTATCTTCCTCTAAAGTCCACTCCGACACCTTGGTTACGGTTGTATTTCTCTCCACCCACCCACCGATCTCGTTCTCCTCCTCCGCAATCAAAATCTCTGCAGGGTTTGTTCTCCGAATTTCCTCACGACAAGCAGCTTCGTCCACCAGCTCCGCTAACCGAAAATCTCCCGTCGTCGCATCCAGCAAGGCGAATCCCCACTTCGTTTTTTTACCATCTCCCCTTCGAACTGCCGCGAGCCAACGTGGCATTTTAGGCTCAGCTAGTTCGACCCCTATCGCACATCCAGGACTTAAGATACGCGTGATCGCTCTCTCCACCATCTGCCCTGTACGCACTTCGCCAACCTGATCACATAGCGCCACCTTTTTGCCAGCCGCCAAGAGCTTTGTCACATAACCTTCCGCCGCATGAAAGGGCAGTCCACACATCGGAATCCCATTTCTCTTCGTTAGGGTAAGGTTCAATAAACGCGCCCCCTCCTGGGCATCCTCGAAAAACATCTCGTAGAAATCTCCTAGCCGAAAAAAGAGCAGAGTATCCTTAGGAATCTGAGCCCGCAGCCCTTGGTACTGCCTCATCATGGGAGTCGTGCCTTCAGCCATCCTCCTGTTTTCCCCTACTCCATCCCCAATCTCAATCCACAACAGAGTTGCCTGTGCATAGACCGACAACATATGTCGATTTGCAATCAACTGGTTGAACCGAAAAACCCATCCAATGACCAAGCAAAACCAATCTCGACCCTAATCTCCTTCACCCTTTCCTGTTTCTATCTACAATCAGCCGGATGCGGATTATTATTACAGGCCTAGTCGGCCAGTACCCCTTCGGTGGAGTTATTTGGGACTACCTCCAGTACCTCCTAGGATTTCGTAGCTTAGGCCATGAAGTTCTCTATCTCGAAGATTCAGGAGCATGGCCCTACGACCCTGTCGCCGGCACCATCACTGCCGACTGTTCCTTTGCTCTTCAATCTCTCCAGAAAATCTTCACCGATTTCGATTTGGCTGATTCCTGGGTTTACCGCAACGGGGCCGATGGGAAGTTTTATGGTGCAGGCGAAACCGTTGCCCGCGAGTGGCTTCGGCATGGAGATCTTCTTGTTAACGTCTCCAGCGCTGGCTGGCTTCGCGATTATGATCTGCGGGTCGGGCACAAAATGTTTATCGATGGGGATCCGATGTTCTGCCAAGTCGGCCTCCTCGATGGCTCCAATCCCCAGTATGCCGGTCGCCTACGTGATCACCATAGCCACTTCACCTTCGGCCTATCCGTTGGCCAGCCCGATTGCCCAGTTCCTCTGGATGGCATCACTTGGCGACCTACGGTTCAGCCCATTGCCCTCGACCACTGGCCGGTTACCCCCGCTCCACCCCACGCCCCATGGACCACAGTGATGAACTGGTCCAGCTATCCACCAAAAACCTGGGAAGGGTGCCCCTATGGTCAGAAGGATATCGAATTTAAAAAGTTCTACGACCTCCCAAAAATGTCCTCAGCCCGATTCAAGTTAGCCATGGGACTCGGGGTTAATGCCCAACGTCCAGCCGACCATCTTCGCCAGATCGGGTGGGAACTTGTTGAACCCCAGGAGGTTGTTCCCGACCACCTTACCTACAGGAAGTTTCTTCAAAATTCAGTCGCCGAGTGGAGTGTCGCCAAACACGGCTACGTCCAAGGAAAAACCGGCTGGTTTAGTTGTCGTAGTGCCTGCTACTTAGCCTTAGGCCGGCCCGTGGTCGTGCAAGAAACAGGTTGGACAAAACACCTCCCCTCAGGTCATGGGGCACTCTCCTTCGCCGATCTTGCCGAAGCCACCGAAGCCATTGCCCGAGTAACCCAAGAGTATTCACACCATGCAAAAGCAGCTCGTCAAATGGCAGAGGAACACTTCGAAGCCAAGCGAGTTTGCCAGCATCTTCTTCAAGCAATCTAAGGGCTTTAGAAAATAAAGAGCAGCCGACTCCCCAGCCCCAAACGAGGCTTCAACAAGGCAGGACGAAAGAAAGATTGAGAACGAGCTTTGTCCAAAAAACAAAGCTGGTCCCAAAGACTACAACCCCAGCTCCCGTGTTCATTCCTTTTTCGAAGAAGTTGAACTTCACTTGCTTCTCCTAGTCTCCATCAGGAGAAAGGTACGGACCGGTAGGCGCCTCCGCATGAAGCTTATGCACTCTTTCTCCATTAGACGTTACGTGGGGAATCCCATTTCCCATAGCCCAAGGCAGTTGGGTCGCACGGACAATTCCCAATTTTCGGTAAACTGATTTACGCTGATTTTTAATCGTGCCTACCGAAGTTCCAAATGTTTTCGCGGCCTGCTCTGCCGAGCGCCCCAAGACCAAGTACTGCGCCACTTCCATCTCCCTCCGGGTCAGCGCCTGCAGGCCCACCTCTGGGTCCGAATTAAGAATCGCATCCTCGGCCGAAGGAGTAGCCGCGCTCCTTCCCTGCAACACTTGGGCAAGACACTCCCGCCAAGTCTCAGGTCCATCTCGCAGATCCATTAGTCCATCTGCCCCTCTCTTTCTCCACCAGAGCACCGATGTTGCGCCAAATGATTCCCCAAAAACAATCGACTTAACCCTCTTTTCCCTATATCGAACTAACTCACTATATGGCACCAGTTGGGCCGAGAAGAAAAAAATATCAGGCTTTGCCTCAAACTCCTTGATGGTTTTGTAACACGAGGAATATTCCAATTCACAGTTGAGGGGCTCCGCGAAGATATTTCTAAAAATATATCGAATCGACTCACGATCTTCTAGTACAACCACCCGCAAGCTTGAAGAAGATACAGTACCATTCACAAGTTCTTGAATACTGTTTTATTACTGGAAGCAAAACGTTTTTGGGATTAATGGCATGAAAACTGTGACAAACGGAAGACAAAAGCCTCGTTTTATTAGATTTTATAGTCAATTTAAGTAGGTTATTCGATATGGACTCACCTCCTACCATTAGGAATCAACTACCTACTATCGTCAAAGGGATCATCTTGACGGCCTTTAGCCAAATAGCCTTGGCCTATGTTTCACTATTTATTCATAATCTCTACCCCGTATGGTCCGCTCCTCTCTGGCCCGCATCAGGAGCCGCTCTCGCTGCTGTTTTATTAGGGGGGCCCTGGATGCTTTTGGGCGTTTATCTGGGCCTACTCCCCTCTCAATTTTTCTTTTGGGGCGTTGTTCCCACTAGCACCGCCCTACTTTTACCATTAGCCAACGCCGTTGAAACATTCCTCGCATGGCTTCTTCTACGCAAAGGGGTCCGCGGTTTTCACGATTGGATCTCCACGCAACGGGATATTGTAATGTTCCTCATCGCCGCCCCATGGATTCCAACCTTTACTAGCGCCCTACTCGCCCAGACTCTTTTACGCCATAACGGCTTTGCACCATCCAACACCTTTTTTTCCGAGGTTCTCATCTATGCCCTGGGAAATGCCAGCGGGATAATTCTTGTCACTCCGTTGATCCTGGTCTGGCGGGATTACTTAAATTTCCCTTGGCTCGGCCGCACTGGCCTTCGACTCATTGGCCATACCTTGGTTGTGGCAGTCGCGGTATGCATAATTCAAACCCAGAGCTACCTCTCCAGCGTCCTTTACATTATTCTCATCCCTATATTTATCTGGGGCGTCTGGTCAACCGGACTCAAGGGGGCGACTCTCTTCTGCCTGATTTTATCTTTTCTTTTCTTCAGCTTGGAACCAAATCAGCCATTTGACCTTCGCCTAATCGCAAAACACTCCCCTGCTACTTCTTCGATGTTTTCAACTATTAAAGAACCACTCACCATGCAAGTAACCATGCTGACTATGGTCTGCCTAACCATGCTCCCGCTTGGGCTAGCCGCCGACACCCTTCGTGCCGGCGCCCAAAAAGAACAGCTCGTCATGGATTCACTCGATTCCACATTCTGGTCCTGGGATTCCGTCACCGGAGCGAAAATTCAGAGCAAGACCATTGCCGAGAATCTTCCCTCAGGGGTTTCCCTTTTTCAAAGAGGTAGCCCGACTGGGCAGATTAAGGTCACCTCCGCCAACCCTTCACAACCCTCTTACCTTTCCCACTGGGTCATCACCCAGTCCTCACCTAGTGGGGAACCGCTCCAAGCCACCGGATTACTTCACTGTCTTCGTCTGCAAGAAAAGATGGAAAAGGCCGAAGCGAGTGCGGAAATCGCCCAGATTGAGATCGCCTCACTTCGCTCTCGCTTCAACCCTCACCTTCTTTTTAACTGCCTCACTGGCCTCCGGGCACTCATCCGTCGGGATCCGACCAGCGCTAGAGAATTCACTGGTCACCTCGCTCGCTTTTTACGAACAGCCGTGGACTCCCAAGCCCGTCCCCTGATTCCGCTAAAGGAGGAAGTTTCTCTTTGCCGTGATTATCTCGCCTTGGAACAGATGCGCGGCTCAACAACTGTCGCCGAACTGAGTTTTCCTCGAAATACCTTGAATATTCTTATTCCTCCTATGAGCATTCACACCCTAATCGAAAATGCGGTGAAGCACGGAACTCGGGACGCAGAAGGTAAACTCAACATCCATGTCTCCGCCGTAATTAAAAATAAAAATAACTTAGCGATCCTTATTTCCCAGCCTGGTATTTATTCCCCCAAGAAATCAACAAAAAGCTCAGGCGGACTCATGCTCGTCCGACAGCATCTAAACCTGCTCTTCGGAAAAAAAGCGAATCTCGCTCTCCGCCAAGACCCATTCGGCGCGGTCACTGCCGAGTTGCAAATCCCCGCATTGAAAACCTGAGATGAAGACCTTACGAGCCATCTTGGTCGATGACGAACCCCTCTGTCGTCAGGATCTTCGTGATGCCCTGCTTGGCTTCCCTCATGTTCAAATATGCGGAGAGGCAGCCAACATCGCCGAGGCTACCGCTCTCATCAACAAAAGCAGGCCTGATCTCCTTTTTCTCGACCTCTCCCTAGGCCAGGAAATGGGTTTCGATCTTCTCCAAAAACGCTCCTTTCCCGGTGCGGTTAT
>CANESK010000027.1 GCA_947441075.1 Verrucomicrobia subdivision 6 bacterium | reverse complement strand
CAGTTCAACACCTTCCTCACGGGTAGCGACAACCTCAATTGGATGATCTCGGATTTCGGTCGGTTTGATATGCCAACGGTTAAGCCGAGTGGGATGGATTACATCCTCTACCCGCAGAGGGTGGAGCCTGAGACGAAGACGTTGCCCGCGGCGATGCTGGGTCAGCTGGAGCGAGAGCTGGGCAGACCACCCACCTTGGATGAGATTCAGGCGAGAGAAGTTGCGGTACGAGAGGCGGCGATGGTTCGAAGCGGAGCGATTCTGGAGCGGACGAGCTTTGATGCGGTGGAAGATGAAACGGATAAGCAGGAGAGTGCGGAGGTTCCGGTGCAGGTGATTGATGGTGGGAAGCCGCAGGCGGGGGGACCCTCCTTCGCTCCTAGCCCCGCTAGTGCGGGAGGAGCTTCGGAGGGCTTTGGGCCGCAGGCTAGGAAGTCTCAGAGTGTTAAGCAGGGGGCGAATGGGCCGATTTTGAGGTCGGGTCCGATGCGGTCGGTTGCTGAGCTACGTCCTGCGGAGCCCACAGAGGGGGCCAATGCAGGGAAGACAGCTACACAGGCTGTGAGGTTGGATGCGAGGAGCGTGATTGAGCAGGAGCGGGCCAGTGCGGAAGTAGGGATTGCGCCACCGATTGCAGCGGGGAGATGAGAGATCGATACGCCTCGACCTTAGTCGGGGCTAGGATGACGGTACGGACGAGCGTCTCGCTCGTCCTAGGATGACCAGGGACAGTCATCCGTACCAAAAATCTACTGGCAGTTCTTGGGGATTTCCCGACAAGTTGTTGAGTGGGAGGGGTTCGAAACCTTGAGGAAAGGGGTCAGGGAACGAGTCTTGAGGGGAATGAAAAGGGCATGGTGTATCCTAATGGGTTGGACGCTTTTGGGCGTATTTTCTGTTTATGCGCAGGAGGGTTCGCCAGCGGATTATGCGGTACCGTATCCAACCAGGAGTCAGGGTCCTAGTGTCCAGTTCGGACAAAGTTTTCAGTCGGTGGCGCCGAGCATGCCGAATCCGTCTGAGGGGCGAATCAAGGTAGAGCCAAAATTGGAATCACCTGAGGGATCGAAGGGTCGTGAGGGGGTAGTAACGGCGGAGGTCAAAGCGCTGGTTTTTGTCGAGGTGGTGGAGCAGGTGAAGACTGAAGGGGTTCCTGGGTTGAGTGGGATCGTGACGGGAATTGAGATGCTGAAGAGCGAGGATTTTCAGGACAAGGTTAAGATTTATTTGGGCAAGCCTGCGACGATGGGGACGCTGAATAACATTTCGCGTGACGTAATCGAATATTATCGGCGGGAGGGGTTTCCGGTGGTGAATGTGATCGTGCCGAAACAGACGGTGCGAGATGGAGTGGTGCAGTTTGTCGTGACGGAGGCCAAAGTGGGCAAGGTGATCGTGGAGGGGGCGAAATGGTTTAATCCGGATAAGTTTAAGGATGAGGTGAGTTTAAGAGAGGGGGACAAGGTGGATGGAGATCAACTCCAAGAGGATATTAGGTGGTTGAACACAAATCCGTTCCGGACGACGGATCTGGCATTTCAACCTGGGGAGGCGGCGGGATCTACCGATGTGATTCTGGAGGTGAACGATCGGATGCCAGTGCGTGTCTTTTTCACCTATGACAATTATGGAATCGATTTGACGGGAAAGAATCGTTTATCGACCGGGTTTAACTTCGGGAATCTATTTAACATGGATCAGCAGGTGAACTTTCAGTACACCACATCCACGCAGAGTATCTTTAACAGTTTAAATGCGTATTCGGGCAGTTGGATCATCCCTTTTCCTTGGAGGAATTATCTAACGATTTACGGGGCGTATGCGGGGTCGGAAGCGGCAATCGATTCAGTCAGTAGTTTGAATGGTTCCAGCTGGCAGGTGAGTGCGAGATACAATGCGCCGATGCCGATGGTTTTTGAATATACTCATGAGCTGTATGGGGGTTTTGATTTCAAGCAGGCGTCGAACTCGCTTTTGATTTACAACACGTCGATCGGGGATGGGGGAGGGTTTGGGACGTATGATGTGTTTCAGTTGACCGCGGGATATAGTGGAAATATTCCTGATCCGATTGGGACTACTAGCTTTGAGGTGGCGGGATTTTATAGTCCAGGCGGAGTGGGAAATCTGAATAATCAGGCTACCTACACGAATATTCGGACAAATTCAGATCCAGACTACGGCTATGGGAAGCTGAATCTAAAGAGAGGGTTTATTTTACCGCTCAATTTCAGCCTAACGGGTGCGTTTAATGGTCAGATTACCACGAGCAACTTGATGCCCACGGAGCAGTATGGGTTGGGTGGATACAATACGGTGAGGGGGTATGACGAGCGAGTGGCGAACGGAGACAATGCGTGGGTGACCAATGTGGAGTTACGGACGCCTCCCGGGAGTATATTTAAGATCTTCGGGAATCAGGAAGTGGATGATCGGATTCAATTTTTGGCGTTCTGGGATTATGGATGGGTGGGATTCAATAATGCGGCGCCTGGTCAGGTGGCGACGTATCTGATGGGAGTGGGACCCGGGTTGAGGTACAACATTGATCGATTTGTGAGTGTCCAGTTTGACTGGGGCTTCCAGTTGAAACAAACCCCAGCGGGGAGCAAGGCGAACGACCGTGCTGAGTTGAGTGCAACGATTGCCTATTAAGAAAAAAGTGGGCCCAGGTTCCTAAAGATATTTGCCAGGGTTGAGGAGGTTGCGGGGGTCGAGGGTGCGTTTGATTTGGGTGTGGAGATGGCGGAGGGCCGGGGTGGTGGCTACTTTCCACCAAGGTTTCTTGGCGAGGCCAATGCCGTGCTCGCCGCTAATGACGCCGCCCATCTGTAATACGCCACGGAAAAGTTCGTCGAGAATACGGTGCATCCTGCGATCGTCGGGTTTGGTTCCAGCAGGGGCCATCAGGTTGACGTGAATGTTGCCGTCTCCCGCATGACCAAAGCTGGAAATAGGAACGCCGTGCTTCTTTTGGAGCTTCGCGGTTAACCGAAAGAGGTCCACGACTTTACCCCGAGGTACGGTGACGTCTTCATTGAGCTTAACCAGGCCTGTGTCGCGCAGAGCGTAACTAAAGCCCCTGCGAATCTCCCAGATCTTCTCACAGGCTACGTTGCCGTGAGCAGTGACAATTTTGGATGAGGAGGGACGAAGAACTTTGGCTGCGGAGGCGAGGTCGTTTTTCACCGAGGCGAGTTGGCCGTCGAACTCGACGATGAGGATCGAGTTGCAGTTAGGAGTGTTGGGGATGACTTTTCGGGCGGCGGCGAGGGTGAAGGAGTCGGCAATTTCGAGGGCACAGGGGAGAAGTCCAGAACCGAGAATTTTCTGCACCCCAGCCGCGGCTTTGGCAATGGAGGTGAACTCTGCCCGTAGAGATGAACGGGTAGAAGGAAGAGGAATGAGACGTAGGGTGGCTTCGGTGACAATCCCAAGCATCCCTTCGGATCCCGTAAAGAGTCCGATGAGATCAAATCCTGTGCGATTTTTGTGAGTGCACCCGCCAAGACGAACGGTGGTGCCATCGGTGAGGACGACCTCTAACCCGAGGACATAGTTTCGAGTGACTCCGTATTTCAGGCAGCGAGGGCCACCTGCGTTGGTGGCGATGTTTCCGCCTAAAGTGGATTCCTTGAGGCTGGCAGGATCGGGCGGATAGAAGAGCTTTTGGCGGGTTGCGGTGGAGGCGAGTTTGGCGGTGATGACGCCTGGTTGAACGACGGCAAGGCCATCGGCTGGAGAGATCTGCAGAATTCGATTCATTTTCACAAGGGAGAGAACAAGACCAGCACGGACGGGAACACAACCGCCGACATAGCCACGGCCTGCGCCGCGCGAGGTGACGGGGATACGGTGGCGGTAGGTGAAGGCGAGGATTTTGGATACCTCGGCGGTGTTACGGGGAAAGGCTACGGCGGTGGGCAGGGCAGAGGCCACCCATGCGTCGGAGGAGTTGGCTTGGAGGGTAGCGGGATCGAAGCGGAGAGTGCCTCTGGGCAGAAGGCGGGAAAGGGTTCGGAGATGGTTTTTCATTTTCGGCGGCGGTCGGCGAGGACGCGGTTCACTTCGCGATCGGTCTGGCGTTTGATGAGGTCTTGGCGTCGATCCCGATGGGTTTTACCCGTGCCGAGGCCGACGAGGATTTTAAAGCGGCCACCTTTTAAGTAGCCCTTGAGAGGAACAAGAGCGCGGCTGCCTTTTTTTTCGATCTGCCCCAGAAAGCGGGCGATTTCCGCTCGGTGAAGGAGGAGTTTCCGAGGACGTTCGGTTTCGAGGTTGGCGCGGTTGCCGTGGCTGTAGGGGGCGATATGGAAGGAGTAGAGCCAAGCTTCACCGTTTTCAATTTTGCCGTAGGCGTGAGCGAGGTCACCGCCGCCTGCGCGGAGAGATTTAATTTCAGATCCAGTCAAGACGATGCCTGCTTCGATCGACTCGGAGATGGCGTAGTTAAAACCGGCTTTTCGGTTCTGGATTTCAATCGTTTTCAGGGCGCGTGACCCCGTGGCAAGGGCAGAGAGGGTTAGGCGGACTTCTTGGCGCGAGTCTTAGCCACTTTTTTGGCAGCGGTCTCGGCAGGGGTTCCAATGACTTCGTAGCTTAGCTTGCCGTCGGCAACTTCGTGGAGGGCAACGTCCATAAAGGTCATGCGAGGACTGACAGAAATCATGGGGCGATAGCCGAGGCCGAGTTGGCGGACGCGTTTGGAGATCACATTAATTAGGATCTGGGGGCTAGTGACCTTCACAAGGGCACGGTTGACAAGTTCGCTTCTCATAGTGGTTTGGGAATGGGTTGCATAATGAGTTGAAGCAGGCAGATTGCAAGAAGAAAACGGAGCGTAGCTCAGCCTGGTAGAGTACCAGCTTTGGGAGCTGGCTGTCGTGGGTTCAAATCCCACCGCTCCGATGGTTCGCGAAGCGAACCGAGGAGCGGTAATCCAACCAGCCGGAGGCGAAAGAAGATTAGGCCAGGGGTGGGTGTGCGGGGGCCAAATACCACCGCTGTTTAAGTGTCTATCTCCAGAAAGGACGCCTGGGACAATCGTCGCTACCTTTGTTGCATCCTTAAGCGCGATGGTCCGCAAAGCGGACCGAGGAGTGGTAATCCAACCAGCCAGAGGCGAAAGAAGATTAGGCCAGGGGCGGGTGTGCGGGGGCCTCATTTGGTCCCCCTTTGCCCCAAGACCTATGCCAGATCCTTTCCAAGATTAGGAATTGTGCGCTTACGCGCACTGGTATTAACCGCTGTTTAAGTGTTTGTCTCCAGAAAGGACGCCTGGGACAAGCATCCCTACCTGTATTTTATCCTTAAGCGTGACGGTCCGCGATGCGAACCGAAGAAAAATAGACCTCTGGGCCCAATTCTAATAATTCTAGCTCTTCGAGTGTTTGTGGTGTGGGGTGTTGAGGGGGGTGAGTTTAGTTAACCGGGTAGGAGGCGGGCGACGTCGGAGTGCAGCTCTGAGAGAGCGGAGTCGAGGGTATAGAGTTTGCCTTTTTGGTGACGGGCGATTTGGGCTAGGCGAGCGTCGGTGACCTGTTTTGGTCCTTGAAGATTGTGGTGCGAAATTTTGTTCCACGGGAGGTTGTCTTTCCAGAAGACGTGTCGTGGATGATGGCGAAGAAGTGAGAGGGTATGCCACGCGGCGTGAGCAGAGGGGTCATGGGCTATCGCCATATGGACGCGAAGGAGGGTGCCTTCCGTAATTAGGGTGGTGGCAAAATGTTCTTTGCTGGAATGGAACCAGGAGCGAGTGCGTGCGTAGTGAAGATGTGAATCGATGAGGAGGGCGCAGAGGACGTTGCCATCTAAAAGGGCGATCACCCGTTTTCCTTGTCGATTATGTAGACGTCGTCGGAGGTAAAGGGGCGGCGACCGGTTACCTTTGGGAGGTCGGTGGGGTGGGTTGATTTTTCAGAAGGAGGGGGAGGACAAAGAGCACGGCGGAGAAGTTCGTGGAGGGCGGCGTTGAGGGTTGTATCCCGCTCGCGTGCGAGTGATTTGAGGATCTGATAAAGATCGGGTTTTAGAGTGAAAGAGAGTCGCATACATCCATATTGGTGCACTGGTGCATTGGTGTCAAATTAGGGATTTATGGGCTTCGTGTTGTCTGAAGCGAAAACTGACCTCTGACCCCAAGCATTTCAAATGAAGAAGGTGCGAAGCGGGGTTGCATGTTGGAGGGGGATCGGGCAGGGTTGGGACATGTCCTTACATCGCAGTTTAAGATCGGGCGGGGCGACCGCAGCCAAACGGAATGTTTTAAAACGTTTTGAGCGGGTGACGCTCTTGAAGAAGCGTGGTCAGTGGAAAGCGGGCATGAAGTCCACGGGACTGCCCAAAACTAAGCCCGAATAATGGTTTCTGATCCCGTCCCCTTCGGGGAAGGGATGCCTCGCGAGTCCCTTTTCCCCCAGTCCAAAGGTACGTTTCGTGCTCCAGTGCGCGCCACTCGGGATGCGGAGGGGATGAGGTTGAATCGGTACTTGGCGGCGGCTGGGTTAGGGTCACGGCGGGGGTGTGAAGAGTTAATCACGGCACGCAGGGTGCGAATTAATAAACGGCAGGCGGAAAGCCCTGGGGAGAGGGTTCCTCTGGATGCGCGGGTGACAGTGGATGGGAGAGAGGTGAAAGCGGCGCAAAGTGTGGTGATTGTTTTACATAAGCCACGGGGGGTGGTTTGCACGGCGGCGGCGCAGGATCGACGTCCGATTATTGTGGATCTGATGCCTCGAGACTTTGGGAGATTATTTACGGTGGGCCGATTGGATGCGGAAAGTGAGGGTTTGATTTTACTGACGAATCAAGGAGATCTGGCACAGCGGTTGGCCCATCCGCGAAATAAAGTGGAAAAGGAGTATCGGGTGAAGTTGGATCGACCCCCCGATGATGAGGTTTTGCGGAGGTTAGAAAAAGGGGTGAAGCTGGAGGAGGGGATGGCGCGAGCGGAACGGATTGAGTTCTTGGGTAGGCATGAAGTGAGGATGGTTTTGCGGCAGGGAATGAAGCGACAGATCCGATTGATGTTTCGCGTTCTAGGTTTTACGGTGGAGAGGTTGAAAAGAGTACGTATCGGCGGGTTAGAGCTAGGCACACTGCAGCCAGGTGCGTGGCGAGTGCTCTCGGCGAAGGACACGCGTAAGCTGGAGAAGGATTCGTGAGAGGTTCGGGTAAGGGCCGATTCCAAGGGGAGCCTGATCCTGAAGCGGCGAGGTTTAGTCGATCGGTCCATTTTGATAAGCGATTAGCGCGGCATGATTTAGAGGGGAGTCGGGCACACGCGACGATGCTGGTACAGGTAGGGGTACTGACTCGGAAGGAAGCGGCGGCGATCCAGAAGGGATTGGATCGGTTGGAGAGGGAAATTTCGGCAGGAAAATTTAGGTGGAAAGATTCCTTGGAGGATGTGCACATGAATTTGGAGGCGGCACTGACGGCGCGGGTGCCGGCGGGGGCAAAGTTGCATACGGGGCGGAGTCGGAATGATCAGGTGGCCACGGACCTGCGCCTATGGATGAGGGAACAGGTGGGGGGAGACGTCTTGGCAATCGCGCAGTTACAAAAGGCGCTGATCAAGTTGGGGGAGAAAAATCGGGAAGTGATTCTGCCTGGGTACACCCATTTGCAGCGGGCTCAGCCCGTTTTGCTGGCGCATCATCTGCTGGCTTACGTGGAAATGTTGGAACGGGATAAGGGAAGGTTAGAAGATGCGGTGAAGCGGGCGGATGTGATGCCTCTGGGTTCGGGGGCCTTGGCGGGGAGCACGCTTAAGCTGAATCGGGAGATCACACGAAAGCTTTTACGTTTCGGGAAGGTTTCAACGAATTCGATGGATGCGGTAGCGGATCGTGATTTTCTAGTGGAGTACTTAGCGGCGGTGGCACTGGCGGGAGTGCACTTATCGCGACTGGCAGAAGATCTAATTCTTTTTTCTTCGACGGAGTTCAGTTTTGTGCGTTTTGGCGAGAGATTTACGACGGGCTCGAGTTTAATGCCCCAGAAGAAAAATCCCGATATGGCGGAGTTGGTTAGGGGAAAGAGTGGAAGGTTGACGGGACACTTGATGGCGTTGCTGACCGTGCTGAAGGGCCTGCCGCTGACCTATAATCGGGATTTACAGGAGGACAAGGAGTGCGTCTTTGATGCGGCAGATACGGTGCGGGCTTGCTGGGGGGTGATGGCGGGGGCAGTGGCTTCTTTAGAGGTGGATGTGGGGGCGTGTGCCTACGCGGCTTCGGCTCCTGAATTATTGGCGACTGATGTGGCAGACGGGTTGGTGGAGGCTGGATGGGCTTTCCGGCAGGCGCATCAGGTGGTGGGAGCGGCGGTGCGGCGGGCGGAGGAGAGGGGAACGAGGATTGATCGGCTGACGCGGGAGGATTGGGAGGTGCTGGCGAAAGGGAGTGGTGTGGTGGTGGAAAAGGTTTTGGGGGGAAGTTCGGCGTTGGGTCGGGTACGGAAAGCGATGGTGGCGAGAAGTGGGGTGGTGGGGGCACCTAGTTTTGTAGGGGTGGTACGAGAGCTAAGGGCTTGGGCGAAGAAGTTGCGATGAGTGCTCCGGTAGGTGGATCGGCGCCCAGAGGGCCAAGCAAATCTGTCCCAAGTGGTCCGCCGAAGCGATCCACTCAGGGGCCGCATTTAGATATTCCTCCAAGGACAAGGAATGTGCTGATCGTTATTGCGCTAGCGGGGATGATCTGTGCGGTGATTGGTAGTTTGATGGCGAAGAAAGGGGTGGCGATAGAAGCGGACAAGATTGTGCACTTTATCGGTTATAGTTTGTTGGGGTGCTTGATGATCATGGGGCTGAGGCCGATGTTGTGGGTGTTTGGAGTTGTTGGAGTAGCTGGCATGAGTGCGGCACTGGAGGCGGTCCAGCCGATATTCGGGAGGAGCACTGATTGGTCGGGCGATTTCGTGACGAACTGTATTGCGGTAGCGACTGGGGCGGCGGTGGGGCTGATAGGAAGATTTCTATGGGCGTATATTCGGACGGAGGCGGTGAATGCAGGAATTCGCAAAGCCACCTTGGGATTTACGGACGGGCAGGTGGTCTTTAAGCAGGGGGATCCTAGCGAAAAATTTTATATCATTCGTTCGGGCCAGGTGGTTTTGACGCGAGAGGCGAATGGGGCGACAAAGGAAATTGCAAAAGTGGGACCTGGCGAGGTGGTAGGGGAGATGGGTGTGTTGCAAAAATTACCAAGAAGCGCGACGGCGACGGCGAAGGGGAAGTGCTGGTTGTATGGGATGACTGAGCAGGATCTGATGGACAAGAGATCGGATGGGCAGGATCACCCTGGGAGTATTGTTTCGAGGGTATTGGCGCAGCGACTGCGTAAAATGACGGAGAAATCGGAGCAGACTGGGAATGGGACGAGCGAAGTGAGTCGGACTGCGGGGGTGGCGCCGGCGACAGCGGTGGCGGTACAAAAGGCGGTGGCGCCGGTGAGTAAGCCAGTGCGGGCGGCGGGACCGAAGATTCTTTTGCGGATGGGTTGGAGAAGGGGGGAGGAGGTGGCTTGGGGGGAGGGAGTGAGTGAACACAGTTTGCCGCTGGCGTTTGGGCGGAATCCTGGTCCCTCGGGATTGAGTGCGGAGACCGAGTTGGTTTTACTGGATGAAAATCCGCCTCAGTGGTTGTCTCCACTGCAATTTATGGTGGAGCAGCAGAATGGGTCGTTTGTTTTTAAAGATGAGCAGAGTGAAAAAGGGAATGAGGTAAGTGGGGTTTCGGTGGGACAAGCGGCTGGAGTGACAGCGGTAGAGTTACCTGCGGGAACGCACGTCATGATTGCGGGGGGGGAGGGTTCCCCGTACGTGATGGCCCTAGAGATTCCTGTTTTGGGGTAAGAGAGAGAGGGCTCGGCGGTGGGGCGCGGGGAGGGTGGCTAGGCGCAAGGCGGCGGGGCTGAACCAGCGACCGATAATGTCTTTGGGTGGGTGTGGGCTTAGAAAAACATCGGCTGAAATATGGTAGCGGGTGTAGGGATAAAGAATTTTTCCAAGGGGCAGGGCCTTTTTTGGTGCAAGGGAAAGGGTAGGTAGAAGGAAGAGTGAACGCCAGCGATTGGCAGGATGTTGGCGGGTGAGCCAGATGGATTGACCGTGTTGGACGATGAGAAGATTTTCCTGAAGGGCGGTGGGCTTGGGGCGCGAGGTGGTGGGCCGGGGTAGTTTGTTTTTGGAGGGGCAGACAGAGCGAAGGGGGCAGTTCGAACAGAGTGGAATTTTTGGAAGACAGACGAGGGCGCCGAGCTCCATCAAAGCTTGATTATGAATTCCTGGATTCTTTTTGGGGACGATGGCGGAGGCAAACTCTTGAAGTTTTTTTAGGTTGGGGGAGCGGCGGTGGCGGGCGAGGAGTCGGCCGAGTACGCGGGCGACGTTGCCATCGAAGGCGGGAGAGGAAATCGCGAAGGCGATACTGGAGATAGCGCCTGCAGTGTAGTGACCGATTCCTGGAAGGAGACGGAGTTTTTGGGGATCGGAGGGAAGTTGGCGTTGGGGAAGGTTTTGGACGGATTTTGCTAAAGCGTGGAGGAAGCGGGCTCGACGATAGTAGCCGAGGCCTTCCCAATGGCGGAGAACAGCGGCTTGGGGGGCTCGGGCGAGAGCGGACCAGGAGGGGAATCGGCGCAGCCAGCGATGATAGTAGGGGATGACGGTGGTGATACGGGTTTGCTGGCACATGAACTCGGAAACAGCGATGCGGTAGGGAGAGGGATGAAGGCGCCACGGAAGCGGGCGTTGGTGGTGGCGGAACCAACGATAGAGTATAGGCAAAGCACGGTGGATTTTAGAATCGATGAATGGTTGGGGGGACCTAGGGTGCAGAGACATGGCTGAAACGATGTTTACCCACAAGTTGAGCGTGGCCCAAGTTCTTCAGTTGCGTGAGGTGATTTTGGGAAAGGGTTTTGTGCTGGGAACGTTGGAGTATGGTCACTTTTCTGCACGGAAGGGGAAGTGTGTTTTGCAGATGTATCTGAGTGGGAAGCTGGTGGTGGCGGGAAAAGAGGCACGGGAGTTTGTGGAGTTTACCTTAGAGCCAGAGATTTTAGGAGAAGCGCGGTTGGGTTATGAGAAGGTTCGCAATCCCGAGATGTACACGCCTCATTTCGGAATTGATGAAAGTGGCAAAGGGGATCTGTTTGGGCCCTTGGTGGTGGCTGGGGTGTACGTGGATGAGGACACGGCGGAGCGTTTGCTGGAGATTGGGGTGAGGGACAGTAAGACGATTACAACGGACAAGAAGATCGGGGAGTTAGCGGAAGAGATTGGCAAGACGGTGCGGGGTGGGAGTGAGCTGATCACGATTGGACCGGAGCGGTACAGCGAACTCTACCGAAAATTTGGAAACTTAAATAGGATGTTGGCCTGGGCGCATGGGAAGGTGATCGCGAATCTGCACGCCAAGGTGCCGAGTTGTCCTCGGGCATTGTCGGATCAGTTTGGGAACCCGCGGTTGGTGGAAGGGGAGTTACGGAAGCAGGGGGTGGAGATTCTGTTGGAGCAGAGAACGAAAGCGGAGAGTGATATTGCGGTGGCGGCGGCGAGTATTTTGGCTCGAGCGGAGTTTGTTAGAGCGTTATCCAAGCTGTCGATGGAGGCGGGTAGAGAATTAGCCAAGGGATGTGGAGCGGGAGTAAAGAAGCAGGCGGAGGAAATTTTCAAAGTTAATGGGAGGGAGGGATTGGCCAAGCTGTGCAAAACACATTTTCGCACTTTTGCGGAGGCGGTGGGAGATCCGGTTGCACCGAAAGTGGAGTGGCGGAAGAGACTTTGATTTTAGTGTGGGGAAATGGTTGATTACTGAGGCCAAAAATTAAACTTGGCGAGCTTATGGAAAGTGCCTAAAGATAGAGAGATATGGAAAACCTGACCAAAAGAGACCTAGTAGTACGGATCAGTAATGAGACGAACCTTGTGCAGCAAGACGTTTTGAAGGTGATTCAGTTCACGCTGAATCATATTAAAGAGTCACTGCTGAAAGGGGATGCTGTACAACTCCGTAACTTTGGAGTTTTCGAAATTAAGATCCGCAAAGCAAGAGTCGGTCGGAACCCGAACAAGCCGGAAACGGATGTCCCGATTCCAGCCCGGGCGGTGGTGAAGTTCAAGGCGGGCAAGGAAATGAAAGCAGAGCTGATTCGCAGTTCAGCGAAGCTCGCAGCGGTCATTGCGGCCGCGGGAACGACGCCTCCTCTGGCGGAGTCCTGACAGTCCGCTCCGGGATTGGAGCGGTGACATGACGGGTCAACCTCTCCCGGGGTTTCGTGATTTCTTTCCGCCTGAACATTCGGCTCTGCGGGTGATCTTTCAAGCTTGGCGCGAAGCTTCGCGGCGAAGTGGTTTTATGGAATATGAGGGGCCTGAGTTGGAGTCGTTGGAGTTGTATACGGAGAAATCAGGGGAGGAGATTGTTGGGCAGTTATATCATTTTAAAGATAAGGGAGATCGTGAGGTGGCGTTGCGCCCTGAGATGACGCCGACTTTTGCACGAATGGTGGCAAGCCAGCATCGGAATTACCGCAAGCCGATCAAGTGGTTTAGCATTCCGAGGCTTTTTCGTTATGAGAGGCCTCAGCGGGGTCGGCACCGGGAGCATTATCAGTGGAATTGCGACATGGTGGGGGAGAAGTCGGCGGCAGCGGAAGCGGAGTTGATCGGGACTCTTTGTCAGGCCTTTGGGTTGTTGGGGTTAGGTCCGAAGGATGTAGTGGTAAAGATTAGTGATCGGAGTTGGTGGGATACTTTTTTGGCGAAGCATGGAGTGGATGAGCAGGAGAAGCCTGGGGTATTGCGGACGTTGGATCGGTTGGAGGGTGCGACGGCTGAGCAGCGGAAAGAAAAGCTGGGTCGATTGGCAGGGCCAGTGGAGGAAGCTTGGCAGGGTCAAGGGGCGGATTCGGAAGGCTTGATGGCGGTGCGGCGTGGAGTTGAGCAGTTGGGTTACGGAGATTGGTGTGAGAATGATCTGCGAGTGGTGCGGGGTTTGGCCTACTATACGGGTGTGGTTTTTGAAGTTCATGATCGTGCGGGAAAGTTGCGAGCGGTGGCGGGTGGAGGGCGTTATGATGGCTTATTAAAAAAACTGGGAGGTGAGGATCTGCCGGCGACAGGGTTTGGCATGGGGGATGCGGTCTTGGCGGAACTTTTGCGGGAGAAAAATATTGCGGGAGAGAAGCTGAGTGGGGCGGATATTTTTGTGGTAGCGGAAGCCGGCGAAAGGGAGTTGGCCTTGGGGTTGGTAGGGCAACTGCGGCGCGGAGGCTTCTCCGCGGATTACGATCCTGGAACGGGCAAGTGGGGGAAACAGTTGGAGTTGGCCGAGGCCAAAGGGGCGCGCTGGGCTTTGCTGGTGGGTCGAGAAGCTGGAGAAGGGCGACTAGGTTTGAAGGAGTTGGCCTCTCGGAAGCAGACGGAATTGAAGTGGCGAAAGGAAGCAGGCGGGAATATTATTCTTGAGCCCGCCCCAGGGGAGTGGGCGAAGGTAGTGGGATGATGAAGAGAACCCATTCTTGCGGGGCCCTGCGGTTGGGGGAAGTGGGCCAAGAGGTGATCTTGGCGGGGTGGGTTGCGGGGCGACGGGATCACGGGGGAGTAATCTTCATTGATTTGCGGGATCGGGATGGGCTGACGCAGATTGTATTTAATCCTTCTCTTTCTCCCGAGATTGCGGCGTTGGCCCACACCCTGCGGGCAGAGTTTGTCGTGAAAATAGTTGGGCAAGTTGGAGCGCGGCCTGAAGGTACGAAAAATACTACTTTAGCTACAGGAGAGGTGGAGGTTTTGGCCTCGCGGCTTGAGATTCTCAACCCAAGTGAAACCCCGCCTTTCCCTTTGGATGAGGAGGGAGTGAATGAGGACCTGCGATTGCGCTATCGTTACTTGGATCTACGGCGACCGCTGATGGCGCAGGCGCTCAAGGCAAGACATCAAGCCACCTTGGCCATTCGCCGGTATTTGGATACGCAGGGATTTTTTGAGGTAGAGACGCCAATTCTTTTTAAGAGCACGCCGGAGGGGGCGCGGGAGTATTTAGTGCCCTCGCGGCTTAATCCTGGAAAATTTTATGCCCTCCCTCAGTCCCCCCAGCAGTTTAAGCAGTTGCTGATGGTGGGCGGAGTGGAGAAGTATTTTCAGATTGCGCGTTGTTTTCGGGATGAGGATTTGCGGTCGGATCGGCAACCTGAGTTTACTCAGGTCGATTTGGAGATGTCCTTCATTGATCGTGAGGACATCTATCGGTTGATCGAGGGATTGGTTGGTGCGGTATGGCAGGAGGTGAAGAAAATAAAGCTACCGACTCCTTTCCCTCGGATGACATTCCAGGAGGCGATGGATAGCTATGGCACGGACAAGCCTGACCGACGATATGGACTTCGCCTGGTAGATTTTACAGAGACTTTTCGGGCTTCTACCTTCAAGGTTTTCGCCTCGGCCGTGGCGACTGGTGGAGTGGTCAAGGCGTTTAACGCGAAGGGATTGGCGACGATTACCACGGGTCAGATTGAGGAGCTAACTAATCTGGCTAAGTCTCACGGGGCGAAGGGACTGGCTTGGATTAAAGTGGAGAAGGGGGAGTGGAAATCACCGATCGTGAAGTTTTTTAGTGAGGCGGAGAAGAAAGCGTTGACGGAAAAGCTGGAAGTTGAGGAAGGTGACTTGCTTCTTTTTGGGGCGGATCAGTGGGTGGCGGCATGCGAAGTGCTTGGCTTTGTCAGGATTCAGTGTGCGGAATATTTAGCGAAGGCGGGAAAGTGCGTGAGAGATGCTAGACAACTGGATTTTCTCTGGGTGGTGGATTTTCCGTTGCTACGCAAAGATCCTGAGCATCCTAATTTGGTTGCGACGCATCATCCTTTTACGGCGCCGGTAGAGGAGGATCGGGGTCTGCTGGAGTCGGATCCAACGAAGGTTCGTGGTCAGCACTATGACTTAGTATTAAACGGAGTGGAGTTGGGAGGGGGAAGTATTCGAATTCACCAAGGGGAAGTGCAAGACATGGTATTCCGTAAAATATTAAAGATTCCGCCTGAAATTGTGACGAGTCGATTCGGCTACATGATTGAGGCGCTAAAATTTGGGGCACCTCCTCACGGAGGAATCGCTTTGGGGTTGGATCGGTTGATGGCCCTGCTTCTGGGGCAGGAGAGTATTCGTGATGTGATCGCATTCCCCAAGAACGCTCGCGGACAGGATGTTATGAGCGGTTCTCCAGCGGAGGTGACTTCAAGGCAGTTGAAGGAGATTCATATTCAGGTCGAGGGTGCGGGATCCCTCCCTACAAGCTGAACCTTGCGAAAATAATTTGTTTAAGTAAGCTATCGCTATGAGCACATCCCCCTCCTCACCTAAAATCATTGCCTATTTGAAACCCCATTGTGGCTGGAGTGGTGGGGTTCGTGCGGTCATGGCAAAATACAACTTAGCCTTTGAGGATAGGGATATTTGGAATGACATGAATCAGCGGGTGGAGATGATTCAAAAGAGTGGCCAAGAGCTTTCTCCCTGTGTGGAAGTGAACGGGCACATGCTGGCGGATGTCAGCGGGGACGAAGTAGAAGCTTGGCTTTTGAAGAATGGCATGGCGAAACCCAGTCAGGCGAAGGTGGGAGTGCCGACTGATCGCGGCTGCTCTGACGAAGAGCATGCGGCGCAACGTGGGGAGATTCCGGTAAATTTCCGGGGGTAAGGCGCTGATGAATGCCCCCCGCAGTGATTTGCAGGTGAGGGCGCTACGGAAGATTCTCGGCGGGGATGATGCGGATATGGCGGATTTAACGATGCGCGAGCTTCGCGCTCAAAAAAGCGTCTATGGAGACTTGATCGTAGAGTTATCCCAAGCAGAAGATCCTAAAGTGCAAACAAGGGCACGTCTGATTTTGAGGTTTTGGGAAAATATGAAGCGGCGGGATAGAGAATCTGAGAGTAAACCTCTGGAGTTTTCTTCGTGGGAGGATTTGGAGAGTTTTTGTTGGCAGTTAGCAGAGATTGAAAGTCCTGGCATTAATCTCCAGCCCGTGATGACTTATTTGGATAAGTTGGGGGCTTTGGTGGAGAAGAATTTACCGCAAAGGAGCATATCTCCATCTGATTCTATTGGGGCGTTACGGCAAGTTCTGGCGAGGAGGGAGGGGTTCCGTGGAAACTTGGAGAACTATTTTGCTCCTGCGAACAGTTACCTTCATCGGGTTCTAGAAACGAAGCTGGGGATCCCGTTGGCGTTGGGGTTAGTTTATATTTTTGCGGGTCAAAGAGCGGGTTTAGAGGTGTATGGATTGAATACCCCTGGGCACTACTTGGTGGGGATAGGAGGGGTGACGTTTGATCCCTTTCACGGGGCGGCGGTGATGTCGGCGGACGACCTTTCGGCAAAATTTGGGACTGAACGGGGTTGCTGGGCAAGTCCAATGTACATGCGGGCGACGCCTCGCGAAACGGCGGAGAGAATGCTGGTCAATCTGGTGAATAGTTATAGTCGGGCGGGAGACGAGGGACGTCACGCTCGGGTGGTGTCCTATCTTCAAATGGTCGAAGAGAGTTTTGGTTAAGACGTGAAAATCGTATGGCGTGGCTTGAATTGGAGTGTGGTTTGAGAGCATCCTCTTGTATGAAAAGATTCATCTTAATCGCTCTGACTCCTTTGTGGTTGGCATCCTCGGTTGTCTTGGCGGAGGAACCGGCGATTGTGCCGTCAGTAACGCCCGCGGAAGCGGCAGCGCAGGAGGGAAAAGAGGTGAAGGTAAAGGGGCGGGTTGAGGGGCAAAAAACATCAGCGAAAGGGGTTACTTATTTAAATTTTGGAGGGAAGTATCCGAACCATGTCTTTAGCTGCGTTCTTCGAGCGAAGGATTTTCCTTCGGCGCCACCCGCTTACGAGGGGAAAGAGGTGGAGGTTACAGGAGTGATCAAAATGTATGAGGGCAAGCCCTCGATGGATATAAGTTCGTTGGAACAGATTCGTGTGGTCGAGGAGGCTGCGACCCCAGCCCCCGAGGGCAAGCCAAGCGAGCCTGCCACTTGATGAGGAGAGAACGGAGGATTCTGATTGCTTACCCCATAGCTCTTTGGGTATGTTCAAGGCGATGCCCGCTGAGACGATCCTTGAAAAAGAAACCGTAATGGAAGAAACCTCGGATCTCGACCCCAAACTACAGGCTAAACTTGATTGTTTGTTGCCTGGGGCGTATTGCCGTCACCGCAGTTGGGGCGTAGGAAAAATTGCGTCGAAGGATGATGCTTTGGCCTCGTTAACGATTGATTTCCGCTCGAAAAAAGGTCACTCGATGGAATTTGTTTATGCGGCGGAGTCGCTTCGTCCTTTGGGCAAGGATCATTTCGAAGCGCGGATTTTGCGGGAAGTGGAGGTGATGAGGGAGTTGTGTGCGAAGGATCCTGGTGCGTTTATGGTTTTGGCTGTAACCAGCTTAGAAAAAGAAGCCACGGGAGCACGTATCGAGGAGGCTGTGGTGCCGCATCTTTTCAAGGCGGATGGATGGAAAAAGTTTTGGGAGGCGGCCAAGAGGGCGATGCGTAAAGATCTGCGTTTTGTCATCCCAGGAAAGCGCTCAGATGCGATCCAGTATTTGGAGACGGCGCCTGATGCCAAAGCGGGAGGCTTGACCGATCTGCAAGAAGCGGTCGGGGCGAAGCGAGTGATTGAAGCTTTAGAGAAACTGCAAAAGGCAAGGAACAGTGCTGAGTTGAAAGCCATTTGTGATGAGGCTTTCAAGCTAGTGGAAGCATCGGCATTAAAAATTCCGAAGAGCCAGATGAGTCAAGTGGCGGAGTTGGCGCTGGCCCGTTCTGAGTTTGCGGGGTCGGCGGGTCTTCCGGCGGAGATGGGTACAATTTTGAGGGGGATTCTTCCAGTGGAGCCTAATCGGCTTGCGCTGGTGGTTGAGGCCTTACCTGCTGGAAAACAGCCACGGTTTGCGGAATTGGTGGCGAATCAGATGGGGGAAAGATGGACGGAGCTTTATCTGGCTCTTTTACCACGGGCTTCGGGTCGGTTAATGGATGCGATCACGGCACGTTTTAAAAAGCTCAATCGAATGGGAGAGTTGGAAGGGGCTTTGGATCGCCTTTTGCGAGAACGTTTGACCCACCCTGATCTGATTGTTTGGCTTTGTCGGAATCGCACTGGGGATCTGGCCAAGATGACAGGACCAGCACTTTTCATGACGGCATTGAATGTGCTAGAGAACGAGACGCTTTCCGATTCGAGTCGTGGATCGCGTCTGCGCGATCTGCTTTTAGAGGATAAAGATCTGGTGCGTGACTTGCTGGCTCCTTCTTCTCCGGAAGAGGTCAGAGATGTGACCCGCTCGGCCCTGGCTTCGACCGCATTTGAGGAGCTGGATAAGCGCTCGTTGATTGGGGCGTTGGTTAAGCTTTATCCGCAAGTGGGTGTGATGGTGGCGGGTGAAAACCGAGCGACGACGGTGGATGCCCCGATCGTGAGCTGGGAAAGTTTGGAAAAGCGTAAGGCGGAACTGGAAGAAATCACCCTGAAGAAGATTCCTGCGAATAGTAAGGAAATTGGGGTGGCGCGTTCTTACGGGGATTTGAAAGAGAACCACGAATTTAAAGCGGCGAAAGAGATGCAGGCAGTTTTAATGCGCCGCAAACAGGATTTGGAGTCGATGATCCTCTCGGCTCAGGGCACCGATTTTAGTGGGGTGACGAGTGACGAGGTGGGGATTGGCACGGTGGTGACGTATGAAGCCAAGGAAAGTGGGGAGAAGAAGACGATTACAATTTTGGGAGCATGGGATAGCGATCCTGATCAGGGGATCCTTTCGTACCAGACGGCGGTGGCACAGGCTTTGATCCAGCACAAGGTGGGAGATGGCGCCGAATTACCAGGCGAAGGTGGGACTCGGATCAAAGTGGTGATCAAATCCATTCGGCCGTACCGGACTTAAGCTGGGCTGGTCCCAGGTTGTAGGATATGAAGACGTCCATCCGTAAAATCACGGCGCGCGAAGTGATTGATTCGCGAGGAAATCCCACACTTGAGGCAGATGTCATTCTAGAGGGCGGGGCGATGGGTTCGGCGATGGTGCCGAGTGGTGCGAGCACCGGAATCCATGAAGCACTTGAGTTACGGGATGGGGACGCCAAGCGGTATGGTGGCAAGGGAGTGTTGAAGGCGGTGGCGAATGTGAAGGATAAAATTGGGCCACTTCTTTTGGGCAAGGATGCAGCGGACACCAAAGGAATTGATCGGTTGATGATCGATTTAGATGGAACTCCAAATAAGAAGACACTTGGAGCGAATGCTATTTTGGGGGTTTCTTTGGCGGCGGCGAGGGCGGCAGCGACAGCCCATGGGGAGCCTTTGTACCGGTGGTTAGGTGGGGAGAAGGCCAACGTTTTACCTGTACCGATGGCAAACATCATCAATGGGGGAGCCCACTCGGATGCCCCGATCGATTTTCAAGAATTCATGATTGTGCCTCGTGGGCTACCAAGCTTTCGAGAGGCGCTTCGCTGCGGTGCGGAGATTTTCGCAACGCTGAAGAAGATTTTGCATGATCGAAAGCTGGGCACGGCAGTGGGGGATGAAGGTGGGTTTGCTCCCCGACTGGAGTCGACGGAAGCGGCGCTGGGAGTGATTGCGGAAGCGGTGGAGAAGGCGGGCTACCGGCTGGGGGAGCAGGTTTTTCTGGCATTGGACGTGGCGAGCAGTGAGTTCTTTGATGGCAAGACCAAGGAGTATGTTTTTAAGAAGTCTGATCAACGGCGGTTGTCGGCCAGCGCTCTGGTCGACTTTTATGCAGATCTACAAAAGAAGTACCCGATTATTTCGATTGAAGACGGCACGGCGGAGGAGGATTGGGATGGTTGGAAGGTGTTGACGCAGAAATTGGGTGCGAAGACGCAATTAGTCGGCGACGATCTATTTGTGACGAACGTGGAGTTTTTAAAGCGGGGGATTCAGGAAAAAGTCGCGAACTCGATTTTGGTGAAGGTGAATCAGATCGGAAGTTTGAGTGAGACGCTGGCGGCGATTGAGTTGGCTCGCTCAGCGAAGTATTCGGCGGTGATCAGTCATCGCAGTGGGGAGACGGAGGATTCGACAATTGCGGACTTGGCGGTGGCCACGAATGCGGGCCAGATCAAAACAGGTTCGTTTTCTCGATCGGATCGACTAGCTAAGTACAACCGACTTCTGCGAATTGAAGAAGAGCTAGGTACTAAGGCGATATATGGCGGGCAACTCGCGGCTGTTTGATCCTAGTGGGCTGGGTCAGCCACCGGCAAAGGGGCACTATTGGCGTATTCTGCAACCTTGGGTTTACTCTCTGGTCGGTCTGCTTTTCGTGGCGGTGGTTCTGGCACTTTTCTATCCTGAATGGAAAAAAGGGCAGAATATGAAAGGTCGGTTGCAAGCACTGCAGACCGATATTCAAAATCAGAAGCAGGAGTTAGCGGAATTACAGGAGCTTTCCGGGCGATTGCAGGACGATCCTTTTACGGTGGAGAGGATGGCGCGCGATACCTTGAGTGTGGCCCGACCAGGTGAGGTGATCTTTAAGTTTCAACCCTATGCCACAAACGTGAACACTCCTGGAGAAGTAAAAGGGGTGATGCGGCAGCGGACGGCGAGGCAGTCACCGTGAGTGGTACTTATCGAGTGGCGGTGACAGGGGCCGCGGGCCAGATAGGTTATGCCTTGGCTTTCCGCATTGCTTCGGGTGGTCTTTTTGGGCCTGAACAGAGAGTTCGTCTACAGTTGCTTGAAGTGCCTCAGGCAGAGAATGCACTGAGGGGGGTGGTGATGGAGTTGCTCGATGGGGCGTGTCCTTTAGTGGAAGAAGTTGTGGCGACGAGTGATCCGAAGAGGGCTTTTGAAGGTGCGGATTGGACCCTTTGTGTGGGAAGTATTCCGCGGAAGCCTGGAATGGAGAGGTCGGAGTTGCTGGGTTTGAACGGGAAAATATTTGTGGAACAAGGTCGGGTTTTGGCGGAGGTAGCGGGGAAAGATGCGCGAGTACTGGTGGTTGGGAATCCTTGTAATACGAATGCCTGGATCGCGATGCAGGCGGGGCAGGGGTTGGCCAAGAAGAACTGGTTTGCGATGACACGCTTAGACGAGAACCGAGCGAAGGCTAGATTGGCGGAAAAAGCGGGGGTAGCGGTAGGGCAGGTGGATCGATTGGCGATCTGGGGCAATCATTCGAGCACGATGTATCCCGATTTCACTAATGCGCGGATTGGGGGGAAGGCTGCGACTGAAGTTATAGCGGATCGAAAATGGTTGGAGGGAGAATTTTTACAGTCGGTCCAGCAACGTGGTGCGGAGATCATGAAGGCGAGGGGCCTTTCGAGTGCGGCGAGTGCGGCGCATGCGGCGGTGGATACGGTACGGACCTTGCATGATGGGACGAAGGCAGGGGATTGGACGAGTGTGGCGGTTTGTTCGGACGGAAGTTATGGTGTGCCGAAGGGATTGATGTGCTCTTTTCCGATTCGAGCTTTGGGAAAAGGGAAGTGGGAGATTGTCGCTGGGCTGAAGTTAGATGATTTTGGGCAAAAAAAGTTGGCGGCAACGGTGGCGGAGTTAGAGGATGAGAAGAAATCGGCCGCTGAGGCGGTAGGAATTTAGGCATAGGGCAGGTTTCGGGCTGGGTTGGGAATGGTCGGTGGGCTGGGAATTTTGGAGCAAGTAGTAGAGCGGAGAGAGTTGAAGGCACTCCTTGGAACATTGGGCTTGGGCTCACTGTTTTCTGGGCGGGTGAGGGAGGGGGTGTGCTCGGTTGCTGGATGGCCAAGTGGGGCGCAGGCTCTGGCAGCGGTGGTTCTGGCTGAAGATAAGAAGATGCGAGGTTGGGTGGTGGTGACAGGTAATGTGCGGGAGCAGGAGGAGATGGCCTCGCAGATTGAGTCTTGGGGTGGAGATGTTTTGGTGGTTCCGGAGGCGCATCGCGGAAAAGAGGGAGTGCGGCCGGATGCAGACTTGGAGGCAGAGTGGCTGGGATCGCTAGCTAGGTTGACCTTGGAAGAACAACCCCGGATCGTGGTGGTGACGGAACTGGTGCTGGCGGAGAAGCATCCTTCGCCAGCGGAAATTAAGAGGGGAATGTTTCGTGTGAAAAAAGGAGATGCGTTGGATCCTTTGCAGTTCGTCGAGGATTTAGTCACGGCGGGATATATGAAAGTAGGGACGGTGGCGGAACGAGGGGAGGTGGCGAGGCGCGGTGGAATTGTTGATTTGTTTGCCAATCAAGCGGAGGCGCCGTTGCGGATTGAGTGGGGCGGGGAT
>CANESK010000026.1 GCA_947441075.1 Verrucomicrobia subdivision 6 bacterium | reverse complement strand
CGCTATTCACCTTGGTGGTGGGATACTTTGCCCCACGAAGGAAAAATAAGCTGCTTTTAGTGTAAAAAGAAGATGGATTGGCCCGGTAGTTGCTCGCAGCTAAGAAACCAGCCATCGGAGGAAGGACGTTGTACCAGGCGTTCGGTTCTTGGCGAAGTTGACTGAAGCTTTGCAGGCCTTCGCCGCCCTCCTCGGGTAAGTTTCCTCCGTTCTCCGTGGTATAAGCGACGGCGAGGGTGCCAAGCTGTTTCAACTGGTTGGCGGATTCCGCCTTCCGAGCGGCGGCTAGGCCGCCTTGAATTGCAGGAACGACTAAGCTTGCAAGAAGGCCGATGATGGAAACGACCACAAGGAGCTCGACTAAAGTGAAGGCGGATTTGGGGGCAAATAGTTTCACGTAGAAGCACTTAGCGGTAAAAGGTCAGGAAAACAAAAGAATCCCAGAAATGACGTGAAATTGTCACAAAGTCGTGCGGTTTGTCATCATATTGTCACAAGAAAAGATGGGGTTGATGTGCTTACTTAGGAGGGTGTTAAGGACAAGTTCATCTTTTCTTTTCGGATGTTTGGCCCTGATTTCCGTGCTCCCTGGTGTGGCGAATACGAGCTTCGCTGGGCCAACCCTACGGATCACGGAGGTGATGAGTTCGAGTGGAACGGGGGGGACGGCTGATTGGTTTGAGCTTTCCAATGTCGGAGATACCGCGGCGGATATCACGGGCTACAAGATGGATGATGGCTCCTTTAGTTCGAGCTCCGCTGTGCTCTTAAGTGGTGTGACGACTATCCCGCCCGGTGAGTCAGTGATTTTTGTAGAAACAGCTCTCCCGCTTACTGATCTTCCTGCTTTCCGTACTTTCTGGGGGCTTTCAGCATCGGCGCAGGTCGGTTCCTACACGGGTAGTGGCGTCAGTTTGGGTTCAGGCGGTGATGGGGTTGTTATTTATACTGGTAGCAATGTTGAGGTAAACCGGATCCAATCAACTGGGGCAGCCACAACGGGAAGTAGCTTCTATTACGTTTTCAACTCGTCTGGCACCTTGCTGAGCACGGGTAATCCGGTTAGCGCAGAAGGAACGGTGGGAGCCTTCAGATCTGTGAACGCGCTTGGTAACATTGGTTCACCCGGAGTTTCGGCCAGTTCCTTGGAGTTGGCCTTCACCAGTAGTCTCAGCAAGTTTGCCAAAGTTGGGCAGAGCTACAGCTCCTCCATTACCTTTCAAAAAAAGAACGGCAGCGATGTAGCCACACTTTCGATTGTTTCTGGGCCGGCATGGCTATCCCTAAGTAATATTTCCCAAAGTGGTGCGACCCTGACGGGTATGCCGAGCGCCATCCAAACTGGACCACAAACGATCACCTTGAGGTTGAGTGTGGCAGGTCAAACAAGCGTAGAACTAATCGGCAGCATTACCGTATTCAACACGCAGCCGAAAGTTGTGCTGAACGAGTACAATGCGGTGTCCGAAACGAGTCTTCACGCGAGCTTGGACGGAGATTTGCGGCTGGGTCGTATTGAGGGGAACGGGAGGGACTGGTTTGAGCTGGTCGTGCGGGGTAGTGGATTTGGCACCACGGTCGATATGCGGGGATGGAAAATCCAAGTTTCACAGGTCACGGGTGGAGCCCGTCTGACCGACACCATCACCCTTTCGCAGGACAATTTTTGGGCGGCGGTGCCAGCGGGAATGATTCTGACTTTCACCGAAGACAATCTGGCTGAGGGCGGTTACGACACCGCCCTGAACGCAGAGAACCGGCTCTCCACGGCCAAGTATGCCTGGAGCAACGTTTGGCTGGGGGATACCGCGCTGATCGCCTCGGTGACTGGTGACTCCACTTCTGGAATCGGCACTACGACCAACGGCATTAGCATCAGCGAGGACGGCACTCAGATCGCCGTATTGAACGCCAGCAACGGGTATGAATTCGGTCCCTTGGGCGAAGGCACCTGGAGATATCCGGAGGTGAACTCTACCAGTAATTTTTATCTGTCGATCGATCCGAGTGGCGTGATTGATCCGACGCTCGTTCAGGCGGATCCCCGATATTCAGCCATTTATTTTGGCAAGGAGCCTATCATGGTCTCCACCTTTGGCTTGCCTAACATCGGCACTGCAGGCATCCAACCCTTTTTCGGGGTGAATCCGCCTTACTTGGCTAGTCGACCCGGGAGGTTTGCCCGGGAAGGTCAGATTACTTTGGCAACTACAGATTACCGGCAGAACGAAGATCACAGCATGACCTTTGAGGTGCGGGGGAAGGCAGGAACCGCGAAGCCGAATTGGGTGACGTTCACGGCGGGGGGCCTGTACGCCGATATTGATTTGGCACCACTCGCGGGAGATGCGGGAATCTATGAACTGGAGCTGGTTCTGACCGACACGGTGACCAGTGTGCAGACCGTGGAGCCGTACACCGTGGTGGTTTTACCGGCGACGAGTGAGGTTCTGGTGAATGAGTACAACGCAGTCTCTTCCTTAAACCGACTCAACGGCGGGGTCATTCCCGTGCCTGCAGATGGGGATGGGGCGGACACTTTTTTTGGGACTGCCGATGGCAACGGGGGTGATTGGCTGGAACTGGTGGTCGTGGGTAATGGTTCGGCCGGAACCACGGATCTAAGGGGTTGGAAAATCGAAATTGATGACGGAGCGGGGGCTAAGTTTGTGGCCGATGAGGTGATTATTCTTAGCCAGGATGCCTACTGGGCGACGGTTCCCAACGGCACGATCTTGACTTTCACTGAGAGAACAACTGCCGAAGGCGGCTTGGATACCTGGATCCACAAGGTGAATCGTTTGGGGCAGGCGGGTGGGTCTGCAGAAGGAAACGGGGCGTATGCATGGAGCAACATTCACTACCTAGATCCGGTGTATATCGACCAGACGGTCAGCACCTTTGGCGATGGGTTGGGAATCAGCAGTAACAACACGCAGATTCGAATCTCGAAACCGCGCTCGGGTACAGCCGGACAGTTTGATGTGGTGGCCGGGCCGGTAGGTGAGGGAGTGCAACCGTTGGCAGGAGTAAACAACACGGAGGTACTGGAGCTGGAAATTGATCCTACTCCATTTGTATCCCCGTATTTGCCTGATGTGGTGACGGACACCACGACCTTCATCTATGATGACGGTAACGGCAGTACCTTTGGATCGCCCAATAGTTTTAGCGGCGGCACCGAATATCAAAACTTTGGCCCTTATAGAAGCTCGAATCAAAACTCGGCACCGACTTTCGCTACCTCCCCTTTGCGAATCTTGGAGGCGGGCGCAGCCTACTCCTACAGCGTCGCGACAGCAGATGCAGAGAATCAAAGGGTGACTGTTTCGGTGCTTCAAAAACCTTCCTGGCTGAGCTTCGCGAATGGAGTGCTGAGCGGCACGGCTCCAGTTGGTGGTACCGGTCTGGTTGAGCTTTTGGCAACGGACAGCCTCGGAGCAGCTACCACTTTAAAATACCAGCTGACGGTATCGGTGACGGATGAATATGCACAGTATCTGGCAAGCAATGGTTTGGCGGCAGGAACTGCCTTCGACGCGAGAGTGAATGGGGTGCAGGTGGGATTGATGTATGCTTTCGGAACGGTATCGGGATCACCCGCGAACAATGGGCTGGTGGCGGTTCCGACGATGAGTGGGAGCGAGATGACCTATGTGTTTGATCGAGTGATTGATCCCGCGCTCACAGTGAAGGCCTTTACCAGTTCGAATTTGGTGGCGTGGACGGAGGTGGCGGTGGTTTCTGCCGGGGGTGGAGTCACTCCTGCGAATTTCATCAAGCAGAAGGTGGTGGCGACTGGCGCGGGGAAGTTGTTTGTGAAGATTAGTGTGACGCACCCGTAGAGATTGTGGGGTTGGCTTAGGGGGGGGGAGAGGGGACACGCTTACCTGTGGATGTTTGATTTTGAATGTTGAATTTTTAATTATTTGGAGTTGGAAGTTTGGATTGGGGCGGCGGGTGGAGAGGTGGATTTTCTTTGAATGGGTTGTGGTTGCGATCCATCTTTAGTTGATGAGTGATTTAGGGAGTGGTGTGAGTGGAAAGCCCGCTTTGGCGGGAGAAGGTTTACAAATTACGGGGGATGTAAAGCTGGGGCGGGATGGGGTGATACGGGCGAAGGTGAAGGGAAATGTGCGGGCATCAGGTAAGCTTGTCCTTGCGGCGGAGGCGGTGGTATCTGGTTTTGTGGAGGGTCAAGATGTTCGACTGGAGGGAAGGGTGGATGGGGGGATAGACGGGCGGGGGCAAGTTTGGCTTGGGCCTAAAGCGGTTTTGCGGACGAGGTGTAAGGGAAAGGCGTTACGGATTGAGCGAGGGGCTGATTTTAAGGGAGAGTTGTCGGTGGGGAGCTGAGGGTATGGCGGAGGTAATTGCAAAAGTAGAGGTGGAGTGTCCTGAGTGTGGGCAGAAGCAGATGGAGTCGGAAAACTTCATTTCGACGGCTTGTCGAGGATGCGGTCGTTATATCCAAGCAACCGCGAGGACTGGGGAAGGGCGAAGCAAAACAAAAAGGTTAGTTGTTAAAAAACGGGAGCTGACCTGTGCTGATTGCGGGGAAGTGCAGATGGTGGCGGAGGAGGCGCAATCGTCGAACTGTTTAGCGTGCGGGCGACATTTGGAATTGGGGCACCGTGAGATTTTGGGGGAGCATTTGGGGAACCTCAGTTTGGAGGGGCAGTTGACCATCGGGCCGAAGGGAAACTTTGGCGGGGCAAAAGCGCGGGCGGCTTATATTATTTTGAAGGGTAGGTCGAGTGGTGATTTGGAGGCGGCGGATTGGTTGCGGGTGGAAGGAAAGGCCAAGGTGAGGGCGGGGGTAACGGGAGGGAGATTAGAGATTAACGTGGGATCGAGTTTAGAGTGCAGTGGACCTGTGGTGTTTCAGGAGGGGAGGATTGATGGGGAATTACGGTGTGGAAGTGCTCGTTTCGTGAGCTTCATAGAGGTGGGCCCTAAAGGGAAGGTGGTAGCGGAGATGATGAGTTTCGCTGAGTTGACGGCAGAGAGCGGAGCCCAGATTCGCGCGCAAGCGGAGACGTCCGCGGCCTAACCTGCTGACTTATTTCGATTTTGGGGAGAGGCGACGGAAGACAGGAGAGAACTCTGGAGCAGCCGCTTTGCCTTCGATCGGATCTGAGCGACCGCGGAAGGTGGCGGATTCCGACAAAATAAATTTTGAGCTACGGACATCGCCGAAGAGTTCTGCTTGATCACAAACCTCAACTGAGTCGGTGGCCATAATATTGCCTTGAACTTTACCGCGAATGATTACTTTGGCGGCCTGAATATCGGCCTTGATGACGGCTTCTGAGCCGACGGTGAGGGTGCCTTCAGAAATGATTTCGCCTTCAAAATTGCCGTTAAACTCGAGGGCGCCATCGAAAGCCATGGTTCCCTTGATTTCGACTTGGTCGGTAATCATGGCGGTGCGGGGAGAAGTTGAATCGATGCGGGCAGGGGCGGGCTTTTGGCTGTCGGGATAGCTGAAGGTGGCGTCGAGGGTCTCGGGCTTCTTACCGGTGTGAACTGGGCGGTTGAACATATTTAGTCAAAAATAATGATAAAGAGAGGCATGACAAGAATTATCTTGCTGGGGAGGGGGCAAGGTTTTTGAGGTTCTTGACATGAGGTGTAGTCCTCTCACAACATTTCTTTATCGTATGATTCATCATCTCAAATTGATTCAGTTGAAGGCGGACTTACCTGCGAATCGGGTAGAGGAGATGATGGTGGAGAGCAGGATTCGGATTCTAAAGATTCAGGATGTGCTGAGTTTGGCATGTGGAAAAAAGATGCCCGTTGCTGGGCATAAGACGTTGGCCGATCTTTTTTTGGCTTTGGAGTTTGAGAATAGCTTGAAGCGAACATCGGCCTTTGATCACCCGCTGTATCAGCAGTTTGAGGCGCAGATTTTGAAGCCGAATGCGGAGAAGATTGATGTGCTGGAATTTGAGATGGATCCGGGCAAAGACGTCCGTTTTTCCTAAGCGGGTGCGGGCGAGATTTCAACCGCGGTGAAGAAGCGGGCGGTGGTGGGGGTGGGGGTGGCTGGATTTCCTGAAAAGGCGGCGGGAAACTCTTGGGCTTTTTTGCAGTGGGGATTGGGTTTACGGGATTTGGGTTGGGAGGTTTGGCTGGTGGAATCTTTGGCGGCCAAAGAAATTAAAAACAGTCGGGGGGAAGTGTGTGCCTTAGGCGAGAGCGTGAATCTGGTGCATTGGCAGAGGATATTGAGGGAGGTCGGTTGGGATGGTGGGGCGACGCTTTTAGCTGAGGGTGAAAAGACAGAGGAGAAGCCTCTTCGTGAGTTTGCGCAAGGGGCGGATCTTTTTCTTAATCTTTCCGGTCATTTTAAAAGAGCGGATTTGGTCGAGGGGGCGGAGCGAAAAGTCTATGTGGATCTGGATCCTGCTTTTACGCAGATCTGGGCGAAGGTGTATGGGAGTGCGATGAACTTTGCGGGGCACAATGCGTTTTGGAGTGTGGGGCTATCGATGGGGCGTGGGGCGGTGGTGCCGGATACGGGGCATGATTGGAAGCCGGTGCTTCCACCTGTGTGTCGGAGGTACTGGTCGCGGGAAGCGGCCGGGGTTCCGGCGGGGCAGGCGGCGGCGATTGGAAAAGATCATTGGACGACGGTAACGCACTGGTACGGGTATGCGGCGGTGGAGTGGGAAGGTCGGACGTACGGGAGCAAGGGGCCAGGATTTAGAAAACTGCAGGGGTGGCCTGGTCAGACGGGGTTGAAGCCGCGGGTGGTGACAGATTTAGGGGTGGGGGAAGAGAGGACGGAGTTTGAGAAGGCGGGCTGGAAGTTTTTCGAGCCTGGGCCGGTTTGTTCGGATTGGCGGGAGTACCGGGCGTTTTTGGCGGCGAGCCGAGGAGAATTTTCCCCTGCGAAGGAGGGGTATGTGACGGCGCAGACGGGGTGGTTTAGTGATCGCAGTGTGCTTTATCTATCGCTGGGGAGGCCGGTGCTTTTAGAAGAAACGGGATGGTCGAAGTGGTTGCCTGAGGGGAAGGGGGCGGTTTCTTTTCGGTCGGCGGAGGAAGCAGTGGAGAAGGCGCGAGAAATTGAAGGGAACTATGAGAGCCATGCGTGTGCGGCGGAGAAGCTGGCGGAGGATTACTTGGATACGCGCCGATCAATCCCGCAGGCGTTGGCTTGGTTGTAAAGGCGGAAGGGATTAGGCGGAAGGGGTAAGTTGGAGCAGGGCGAGGGCGGGATTTTCAACGAATTTCTTTATTTCGATGAGGAAGGTGACGGCTTGTTTGCCGTCGATGAGGCGGTGGTCGTAGGAGAGGGCGAGGTTCATCATGGGACGAATTTCGACTTGGCCTGAGACCGCGACGGGGCGTTGCTGGATGGCGTGAAGACCGAGGATAGCGGATTGAGGAGGGTTGAGGATGGGGGTGGAAAGAACGGAACCGTAGACGCCGCCATTGGAGATGGTGAAGACGCCGCCTTCGAGGTCGGGCAAAGTTAGTTTTCCTTCGCGGGCACGGGTGGCGACGGCGCTGAGGGCTTTTTCGAGGCCCGCAAGATCGAGTTGGTCGCAATCGCGTAGAACGGGGACGACGAGACCGCGTTCGGTGCCGACGGCGACGCCAATATCGAAGTAGTTTTGGGAAACGATTTCATCGCCTTCGATGCGAGCGTTGACGGAGGGAACTGCTTTGAGGGCGTGGACAGTGGCTTGGAGGAAGAAGCTCATGAAGCCGAGTTTGATGCCGTGTTGGGTTTGGAAGGTGGATTGGACTTCGGTGCGCAGGGCGATGAGGTTGGAGAGGTCGGCTTCGTTGAAGGTGGTGAGGATGGCGGCAGTGTGTTGGGCGCTGACGAGTCGATCGGCGATTTTGCGGCGGAGGGGGGACATCTTTTTGCGGGTCTCGCGGTCGGAGCGTGGAGAGGAGTGGGAGGGCACGGCGGTATCCGCCTCAGTATGAACCAGGGAAGAGGCTGGGGTGGGGGTGATTACGCGGGCGGGGGATAGTTTCGCGGGAGTGGGTTCCTTTTCGGAAGTGGGGGGTGGGGTAGTTTTGCGGGCGGGAAGTTTGCCTGGGTGGAGGTGGCCTACGGTTTGGCCGACTTTCACTTCGGTGCCTTCGGGGACGAGAATTTCGAGGGTGCCATCGGTTTCGGCGAAGACTTCCGAAGTGACTTTATCGGTTTCGATTTCGAAAAGGGGATCGCCGGAGGCGACAGATTCGCCAT
The DNA here is from genome assembly GCA_947441075.1 of Verrucomicrobia subdivision 6 bacterium. Classification (GTDB taxonomy): domain Bacteria; phylum Verrucomicrobiota; class Verrucomicrobiia; order Methylacidiphilales; family Verrucolacustridaceae; genus Verrucolacustris. Next base: position 15,448 of record CANESK010000026.1, on the reverse strand, counting down.
TTTTCCGTTTCCAGGTACCGAGAGTACCTGAGGTGATGGATTCTCCGACGGAGGGAATGCGGATGGGGATGAGGGAAGTCGCGGTGCTCATGGTTATTTTTTTCCAGTCTTATTTTTCGGTTTCTTTTGGAGGGCGGGAGAAATTTTCTTGAGGGTGGAGGTTGGGCTGGAGGATTGGAAGGCTTGGCGGACGAGTTGGTCTTGTTCGAGGAGGTGAATGGCGAGGGAGCCAGTGGCGGGGGAGGAGGAGGCGGCGCGGCCTGCGTAGCGGAAGGTGCGTTTGGTCAGGTTTTGCAAGCGGAGAGCGAGGTGGGACCAGGCTCCCATATTTTCCGACTCCTCTTGGCACCAGACGAGTTCTGCGTTGGGGGATTGGGCAGCGAGGAGGGCGAGGAGTTTCTTTTCGTGGAGGGGATAGATCTGTTCGAGGCGGAGGATGGCGGTATCGCGGATTTTATTCTTTTCGCGGTAGTCGGCCAGATCGTAAAAGATTTTTCCTGAGCAGAGGATAACGCGTGAGGCATTTTTGGGTTGGGTGGGGTCGGGGAGGATTTCTTGGAAGGCGCCGTGGGTGAGCTCGGTGAGTGGGCTGGTGGCACGGGCATCGCGAAGGAGGCCTTTGGGGGTCATGACGATGAGAGGTTTGATGATTTTGCGAAGGGCTTGGCGTCGGAGAAGGTGGAAGTAGTTGGCGGGAGTGGTGGGATAGGTGACGGCCATATTGTCCTCGGCGCAGAGTTGAAGAAATCGTTCGAGACGAGCGCTGGAGTGTTCGGGGCCTTGGCCATGGTAGCCGTGGGGGAGGAGGAGAGTCAGGCGGGAGGTGGTGCCCCATTTCGATTCGGAGGAGGAGATGTACTGGTCGATCTGGGTTTGGGCGCCATTGGCAAAATCGCCGAATTGAGCTTCCCAAAGGACGAGCATATCTGGGCAGTCGAGAGAGTAGCCGTAATCGAAGCCGAGAACGGCGGCTTCGGATAGGGGGCTATTGTAGACGCAGAAGGAGGCCTGATTTTTCGCGAGGTTTTTGAGAGGAATATAGCGGGCGCGGGTGCGAAGGTCGTAGACGGAGGAGTGCCGATGGCTGAAGGTGCCGCGACGGCTGTCTTGGCCTGAAAGGCGAATGGGGACACCTGAGGTGAGGAGAGAGGCGAAGGCAAGGTGTTCGGCGCAACCCCAATCAAGTGGGACTTTTCCTGAAGCCATGGCGAGCCGAGTATCGAGGAGTTTGCGGATCTTGGTATTGATCTGAAAATCAGCAGGGATGTGGGAAATGGAAGTGCCGAGTTGGGCGAGGCGAGGGGCGGGGACGCCGGTGGGGACTTCTTGGAGAAGGGCGGGGCAGCTGGGTGCAGGATGGAGCTTGGGTTTAAAGTTGGCGACAGCGGCGCGGGATTCGTGGAGGGCTTCTTCGGAGACGGTATTGATTTGGGAACGGATCTTTTCGATTTCTTCTTCGGTGATGATGCCAGCATCGAGGAGTTTGCGAGAAAGTAAGCGACTGACTGGGGGGTGGGCATCGATTTCGGAGTAGAGGGTAGGTTGAGTGAAGCTGGGTTCGTCACCTTCGTTGTGGCCGTGGCGGCGGTAGCCGACGAGATCGAGGATAATATCCTCATGGAAGCGCTGGCGGAATTCGAGTGCGAGTTGAATGACGGAAGCGGCGGCGAGAGGATCGTCCCCATTGATGTGGAAGATGGGGAGGCCGAGGGATTTTCCTGGAGCGGTGCAGTAGCGAGTGGAGCGGGAGTCTTCTGGAATAGTGGTGAAGGCGATCTGGTTATTGACGATGATGTGGATGGTGCCGCCGGTGCGGTAGCCTTCGAGGCGGGAGAGGTTGAGGGTTTCGGCGACGATGCCTTGTCCGATGAAAGCGCCGTCTCCGTGAATGAGGACGGGGATAACTTTTTCGCGTTTGACGGTATCTTGGCGGAGGCGTTGGCGGGCGCGGGCCTTGCCTTCGACGACGGGGTCGACGGCTTCGAGATGGCTGGGGTTGGGAGCGAGGGAGAGGAGAATTTTCTTTCCTGAAGAGGTGGTGACTTCATTTTCGTAGCCGAGATGGTATTTGACGTCGCCCCCTCCGAGGACGGTTTCAGGAACGTAGTTCTCGTGGAATTCGGTAAATAGTTTTCGGCGAGATTTTCCGAGGGTGTTGACGAGGACGTTAAGGCGACCGCGGTGGGCCATGCCGATGACAACTTCTTCGACTCCAGCTTCGGGGCAGGCTTCGAGAAGGGAGTCGAGTACGGCGATAAGGGTTTCGGCTCCTTCGAGGGAGAAGCGTTTTTGGCCGACGTAGCGGGTGTGGAGAAAGCGTTCGAGGGATTCGGCGGAGATTACTTTTTCGAGGATACGGCGCTGTTGGGCAGGGGTGAGAGTGGGTTGGTTATGGTTTCGTTCCATCCGATCGCGGAGCCAGCGGCGAATGGTGAAGTTCATGATGTGCATGAATTCGACGCCGATGTGGTCGCAGTAGGTTTGTTTGAGGAAAGCGAGAATCTCGCGAAGGGTACGTGGACCGCCGCCGCTGAGGGTGCCGGAATCAAAAACAGAATCGAGATCAGCCTCGGTAAAGCGGAAGGTGGCGAGGGATAGGTCGGGGTTGGCTTCTGGGGTTAGGCCGAGGGGGTCGAGGTGGGCGAGGGTGTGGCCGAGGGCGCGGTAGGCGAAGAGGAGATTGTAGATGCGGGCTTGGGGGAGGACGTTACCGAATTCTGGTGAGTTGGCGGAGTTGGGGAGAGGAGTGCTTCCGGAGCGGGTTGGGGGGCGGAGCTGGCAACCGAGTTCGAAACCTTCGAAGAAAGCGCGCCAGGTGGGATCGACGGAGGTGGGATCGGTTTTCCATGATTCGTGGAGTTCTTCGAGGAAAGCGCCGTTGCCTGGGTGGCCGATGCGGCCGAGGGCGGGGGAGGGGGAGGAGGAAGAGTGGTTGGGGTTGAGGCGGTCTAAGGTTTTGAGGGCAGGATCTATTTCAGAGGAGCGGGTAAGATCGTGGGCCATGGTTTTTTATCTTGGCAGAAAAAGAGTAAAATAGCGAGTTTGGAGTATTAGGATTTTTGCAGGCATAAAAGTCTATCTATTAGGATCTTGAGATAGTATCAAGGTGCTGAAAAAATGTTATTTTCGTAAATTCATAGGGATATTTGGTAAGATTTAGAAAGGATGCATAATGAAGGTATTGAATATTATGAAAGCAGATCAGAAAAATGTACTGGGTGGGGAATTGAAGATCTGCTCGGTGGATCCGATGAGTGGGTTTACTCGTACGGGGAGTTGTGATGGGCATGAGGCGGATGCGGGTTGTCATGCGATTTGTGCGCAGATGACGGAGGAGTTTTTACTTTTCAGTTTGAGGGCGGGCAATGATCTAACCACGCCAAGGCCAGAGTATGGTTTTCCTGGATTGAAGGTGGGGGATCGGTGGTGTGTCTGTGCGGAGAGGTGGGAGGAGGCGAGGTTAGCGGGGAAGGCGGCGTTGGTGGTCCTAGAGTCGACGCATGAATCGGCGTTGAAGTATGTGGAGTTGGGAGATCTGCGGAAGCATGCGTTGGATGTGGCGGGGTAAGGGTGGGGCGGGGGGCAGGGATGTTTGATTTTGGATTTTAAATTTTTAATTATTTGCAGTTGGAAGCTTAGGTAGTGGCGGCATCTCCGAGGTCGCCTCGATGAAAGTTACAAAAGATAAACTTTGATAAGGCCGATGGTCTCCATTGGCCGATCGAGCGATTTAGGTCTGAGCGGTTGAGTGACTCAATCGGCGCACCGGGCCTACTACGTTCCACGGACGCGTTACTTCGAAGGCTAGGAGACGGTGGGCCCTATGATTGGGCGGGGGAAGTGAACTTGTTTGGGGAGGAAAACTGGGCAGAATTACAGACTTATGGCGTATGATTCTTTGAGTAGCTTTGTGGAGAAGTTGGACCGTGAGGGGGAGCTTTTGCGTATTCGTGAGCCGGCTCAGGTGGATTTGGAGATTGCGGCGGCGGCGGATGTGGAATCGAAAGCTGAGGGTGGGGGCAAGGCTTTGCTTTTTGAAAAGCCGGTGGACGCTGCAGGGGTGCCGTATGCGTTTCCGGTTTTGATTAACGGTTATGGATCGGCGAAGAGAATGGGATTGGCGTTGGGGCGGGAAGATGTCGGGGAGATTGGGGCGGAGGTGGAAGCTTTGGTTAGGGCGAAGCCACCAGCGGGAGTGGCGGAGGCGTGGAAACTTCTTCGGCAGGGATTGGAGTTGCGGCATGCCCGTCCGGTTTCAGTGGGAAGGGGGGCGTGTCAGGAAGTGATTCATCGAGTCGAGGATGGGGGTAGGGGGCTTGGGGAAATTCCGGTTTTAAAGACTTGGCCGAAAGACGGAGGACCTTTTCTCACGTTGCCGCAGGTGATCACGGAGGATCCTGAGACGAAGGAGAGGAATGTGGGGATGTATCGGATGCAGGTCTTGGGTCCGTGGGAAGCGGCCTTGCACTGGCAGTTGCATAAAGTGGGGGCACGGCATGGGAAGAAGTATCGGGACATGGGCAAGCCGATGCCGGTGGCGGTGGCGCTGGGGGGGGATCCGGCGAATGCGTTTGCGGCGACGGCCCCATTACCTGACGGAATTGATGAATATATGTTTGCGGGTTTCTTGAGAAAGAAATCGGTGGCCTTCGTGCCTGCGGTGAGTCAGCCGATCGAGGTGCCGGCGGATGCGGATTTTATTCTGGAGGGGACGGTAGATCCGACGGGGGAAGGAGTGGATGAGGGGCCGTTTGGAGATCACACAGGGTTTTACACGCCGGTGGACAAGTATCCGCGATTTCGGGTGACGGCAATTACTCATCGTAAGAAAGCGATTTATCCGGCGACGGTGGTAGGAAAGCCGCCGATGGAGGATTTTTGGCTGGGTTCGGCCAGCGTGCGTATTTTGTTGCCGGTGCTCAAGATGAACTTTCCTGAGTTAGTTGATTTGGCGCTACCGGCAGAGGGAGTATTTCACAATATGGTTTTTGTGAGCTTAAAAAAACAGTATCCCTATCAGGCGTTTAAGTTGATGCACGGATTGTGGGGGGCCGGGCAGATGATGTTTAGTAAGATTATTGTGGCAGTGGATGCGGAGGTAAACGTGCACGACACGAGCGAGGTTCTTTTTTATCTGGGGGCGAATATTGAGCCACAGAGGGACATGATTTTTATTCAAGGGCCGAGTGACAGCCTGGACCACGCGACGACTTTGCCGCATTGCGGAAGTCATGTAGGGATTGATGCGACGAGGAAGTTGAAGGGGGAAGGGTATACGCGAGATTGGCCCGAAGAGTGTCGAACCACGCCGGAAGCGGCGGCGAGGGCGAAAGAGTTGCTAAGCTTCGCGAGGAAGGCGGGGCGATGAAACTGGTTGTGGCGGTGACGGGGGCGAGTGGTTCAATTTATGCGCAACGATTGCTGGGGCAGATCGCCAAGGCGAAGGAGGTGGAGGAGTGTCATGTTGTGCTGAGTCAGTATGCGCCTGAGGTTGCGGCGACAGAGTTAGGGGCGCAGGGTTTAAAGATTCCCAAGGGGATGAAGTTATATGGGGATAAGACGATGCAGGTGCCTTTTGCGAGTGGGTCGGCACGGTTTGAAGCAATGGTGATTGTGCCGTGTTCGATGGGGATGTTGGGGCGGATTGCCCATGGATACAGCGATGGAACGATTGCGCGCTCGGCCGATGTATTTTTGAAGGAGAAGAGGAAGTTGATTGTGGTGCCGAGGGAGACTCCCTGGAATTTGGTGCAGGCGCGGAATGTGGTGACTCTGTTGGAAGCGGGGGCGGTGATCTTGCCTGCGGTTCCCTCGTTTTATGGTCGTCCGAAATCAGTGGAGGATGTGGTGGACACGGTGGTGGCAAGAATTCTGGACCATCTGGGAGTGAGGAACGAGTTGGCGACGAGATGGAAAAGTAAAGTGGGGGAAAAAGAGTAAGCTTGCAGCTTAAGATTGGAATGTAGGTGGGGAGCGGGATATTGTTGAAGTATGTCTTATGCCTTAGTGGAAACGATTGCGGGGGTGCCCGTAGTGCACCGAGAGAATCAGGAGGCTCCTGGGGTGGCGGTGGGACTTTTTTATCCTGCAGGTTCGCGTTGGGAAAATACGGAGGAGCATGGGGCGGCTCATTTTGTGGAGCATCTCCTATTTAAAGGGACGGAGAAGCACAGTTGTAAGGAGCTGAGTCGGGCGGTGGAGGGGCGGGGCGGGGATCTTAATGCGTTTACGGGGGAAGAGACGCTTTGTTTGCACGGACGGGTTCCGGCGGGTCATGGTCCGATGCTGATTTCTCTTTTAGCGGAGATGGCGTTGAGTTCGACTTTTCCCAAGGAGGAAGTGGAAAGGGAGCGGGGCGTTATTACAGAAGAGATTCGGATGATGGATGATCAACCTGCGGTGGTAGCGGGGGAGGCGTTGAACGCGTTACTTTGGCCTGAGCAGGCTTTGGGGCGACCGATTGCGGGAACGATTGCCTCGGTGGGAGGGATACCGAGGAAAGGGCTGATGGGGTACTGGGAGAGAAGAATTCGAGGAGTTCGACCGGTGTTGGCGATTGCGGGGGGAATGAGTTTGGAGGAGGTTCGAAAGACGGCGAGGGTGGCTTTGCGCCGATCCAGTCCGACGGCAAGTGGGGAACCGATTCCCGCGAAGCGAGTACGCTCGAGCACGGTTCGAGTGGTAGCGGTGGCTAAGCCAGTGGCTCAGGTGAATGTGACCTTAGGAATTTATGCTTTTCGCCGTCAGGATCCGCGACGGCACGGGTTGCGGATGTTAAGTGTTATTTTGGGAGAGGCGATGAGTTCGCGTCTTTTTCAACGTTTGAGGGAGGAGCAGGGATTGGTCTATTCGGTTTCGAGTGGGGTTCATCTCCAGCGTGATGACGGAGCTTTTTATATCTCGGCTGGGTTGGAGCCAGGGAATTTGAGCAAGGCCTTGGGTTTGATTGCGGGGGAGTTAAAATCGTTGGCGGCGAAGGGTCCAGGAGCGGCGGAGTTAAAACGGGCGAAGGATTATGTAACGGGGCAGTTTGCGCTTGGGTTGGAGGGGACGAGTCAGCAGATGTTTTGGATTGGTGATTCGATGCTGACGCGCGGTCGGGTGGTGGAACCGAAAGAGGCGATAGAGAAGTTGGCGGCGGTGGACGCGAAGATTGTCAAGGAAGTGGCGCGAGAGTTATTTCAGCCGGGTCGGATGGGGGTAGCGGCGTCAGGGCCAGAGATGGATACGAAGAAGTTGGCGGCGGCGGCGCAATCTTTGGGATGAGGATGAAAAAGCTGGAACGATTGGCGGCGGCGTTGCCCAAAGCTGAACTGCATGTTCATCTGGAAGGGACATTAGAGCCGGAGATGACGTTTCATCTCGCTCGAAAACATAAGGCAAAGTTACGTTTTCCTAATGCGGAGGCTTTGCGTCAGGCGTATCAGTTTAAGGATCTGCAATCCTTTTTAGATTTGTATTACGAGGGGGCGGGAGTGTTGCGAGATCGGGAAGATTTTCATGTTTTAACGACGGCTTATTTAGAGAAGGCGGTGCGGGACGGAATTTGGCATGTGGAGCCTTTTTTTGATCCGCAAACCCACACGGCCCGTGGGGTGGCGATGAAGGAGGTGGTGGAGGGGATTGTGGGGGCTTTAAAGGAGGGAGAAAAAAGGCACGGGGTGACCTGGCGTTTGATTCCCTGTTTTCTTCGGCATCTGACGGAAGCGGAGGCGATGAAGACATTTGAGGAGATGCTTCCGTTTCGCGAGCATTTCACGGCGGTGGGGTTGGATTCTTCGGAGAAGGGGAATCCCCCAGCTAAGTTTGAGCGAGTGTTTGCGCAAGTTCGGGATACAGGGTTGAAAGTGGTGGCGCATGCGGGGGAGGAGGGGCCAGCGGGGTGGATACGGGAAGCGTTGGAGAAGTTGCAGGCGGTGCGGATTGATCATGGGGTGCGTTGTGTGGAGGATGCGGACTTGGTGAAGGAGTTGGTGGAGAAGCAGATTCCTTTGACGACATGTCCGCTTTCTAATGTGCGGTTGTGTGTGTATTCGGATTTGGGGAAGCATCCGCTGAAGCAGCTTTTAGAAGCGGGGGTAAGTGTGACGGCGAACTCGGATGACCCGCCTTATTTTGGAGGTTATCTTTTGGAGAACTGGTTGTCCTGTGCGAGGGAGTTGCAGTTGGAGGAAAGGCATTTGGTGCAGTTAGCAAAAAATTCGTTTACGGGCAGTTTTCTGCCGGAAAAAGAGAAAGCGCAGTGGATTACTAAAATTGATCGGGTGGTTTCCTCTTTGGGTGGAGGGAGTTCTTCTTGAACCCTCTGGCAGCGGTGGTGCGGGGTGATTTTGGGCCTGGGGTAGTTTATTTGGGGTACGAGCCTGAGTTAATCTTGGCGGGAGGTCCTGGGGAGATGGGGCGATTGGAGGAGGAGTTGTCTCGGAGATTGCGGAGGGGGGCGGCTTGGGATCGGCCCCATCCTGGGGGAGCAGCGATTGGGGGTTTTGATTTTGAGGGGAACTGGCATTTTTCTTTTTTTCCAGATTTGGTGGCTCGGTCTTTAAGTGAGCTGTGGCCTGAGGGGGAACAGTTGGGGGTGAGGGGGGAGGGGGAGGAAGGGTGGAGTTGTCGGACTGGGTCTGAGGAGTATGGGAGGATGGTGCGGGAGGCTCAGGAAGAGATTCGGCAGGGACAGATTTATCAAGTAAACTTGGCTCGGTTTTTACATCGGAGGGTGGGGGGACTTGATCCTTGGGAATTTTTTCGTTGTCTTTGGAGGGCGGGCCAAGCACCGAGGAGTTTTTTTTATCGGATGGGAGAGAAGGCGTTGGCGGGGGCGTCGATGGAGCTTTTTTTAGGGATTGAGGGGGATCGGGTGATCACGCAACCGATTAAGGGGACGAGAGCTAGGGTTCATGGGAGGGAGGGGGACGAGCGGGCGGTACTGGAATTGGGGACTGACCCGAAAGAGGTAGCGGAGTTGGTTATGATTACTGATTTATTGCGCAACGATTTGGGGGCGATTTGCGGTTATGGTTCGGTCGAGGTGAGAGATTTGGTGAGGAGTCGGAGCTACTCGCATGTGCATCATCTTTACTCTTCGATTCAAGGGACATTGCGGGAGGGATTGGGGGTGGTGGAGGCGGTGCGGCACTGTTTGCCTGGTGGATCGGTAACGGGGGCGCCGAAAAGGAAAGCGGTAGAGATTTTGCGAAAGTTGGAGGCGGAGCCGCGGGGGTTTTACACGGGGGCGGTAGGGTATTTTGGGTATGACGGTACGGCGAGATTTGCTATGGGGATTCGGATGGCGGAGATCGATGGGGAGAATGTGCGGTGTGGGATTGGCAGTGGGATCACGATCGGTTCGGATCCGCAGGCGGAGTATGAGGAGACGAGGGCGAAGGCTCGGGTGATGATGGAGGCGATGGCGGCGTATGAGGCGGCGCAGAGGGTGCAAGCGTGAGTCTGAGTGAGATTCCGATTGGCGATGCTGGATTTCGTCATGGGGTGGGTGTTTTTGAGACGGTGCGGGTTGAGAAGGGAAAGGCGCGGTGGGGGGATTGGCACGAGGAGTCGATTCGGGAAGGGGCAAAAGTGTTGGGATTGGAGGTGGAGGTGGAGAATTTGAAAAAGATTCCTGAAGGGGATGGGTTGTGGAGGTGGTTTGTGACGGAGACGGGGACGAGGAGTTGGTGGAGTGAGGGGATTGAGTTGGTGCCTGAAAGCTATGAGTTGGATTTGGCCACGACGGGGATCTGGTCTAGTTCGTGGGAGGCGAGGTATAAGACTTTGAGTTATCTGAATCGGATTCAGGCGAGGCGGGAGGGGGGTAGTCCGAGTGAGGAGCGAGTGATGTTGAATGAGAAAGGAGAGATGGCGTCGGTTGCGATGGGGAATCTTTTTTGGGTGAAGGGGGGGAAGTTGCGAACGCCGGCGAGGGAGTGTGGGTGTCGCGGGGGAGTGGTAAGGAGGTGGATCGTGGAGCGCAGCGGTCAGAAAGTGGAGGAGGGAAGATGGAAGAAAGAGGAGTTGGATGGGGCGGAGGAGATTTTCCTGACGAATGCGCGGATTGGAATTACGTCAGTACGATCGTGGAGAGGAAAGAAGCTGGGGGTGGCGGGGGTAGCGGCGGGGTTGAAGAAAGCTTTTTGGGCAGAGTAGGTGGGGATTGAGGTGGAGGGAGGGCTGGCGTAGGGTGTGAGCTCTATGCGTTGGACTCAGACGATACTTAATACTTTGCGAGATGCGCCCGCGGAAGCGGAGATTGCGAGTCATCGTTTGCTTTTGCGGACGGGATTAGTGCGGAAGTTGGCGAGTGGGTTGTATAGTTTTTTGCCCTTGGGATTGAGGGCACTGAGGAAGGTGGAGAAGATTGTGAGGGAGGAGATGGATCGGGCGGGTGGATTAGAGATTTTGATGCCAGCGTTACAACCGCCTGATTTGTGGGAGAAGAGTGGGAGGATTCAGGCGGCGGCGGATGTGCTTTTTCATGTGAAGGATCATCAGGATCGTCGTTGGATTTTGGGGCCGACGCATGAGGAGGTGGTGACAGCGTTGGTGGCGGGGGAGGTGCAGAGTTATCGGCAGTTGCCGCGGACGTTGTATCAGATTCAGACGAAATATCGGGATGAAATTCGGCCTCGGTTTGGATTGATGCGGGCAAGGGAATTCATCATGAAGGATGCCTATAGTTTTGATGCGGAGGATGGGGCGGCGCGGGTGAGTTATGAGGCGATGGTAGGGGCGTATCGGAAGATTTTTGCGAGGGTGGGGTTGGATGCATTGCAGGTGGAAGCGGATACGGGGGTGATGGGAGGTGCGAGTTCACATGAATTTTGCGTTTTGGCAGAGATCGGTGAGGGGGAGGTGGTAACGGAGGAGGAGGGTGGGTATGCGGCGGCGATAGAGAAGGCGGAGGGAAAGCCGGCGGAGAGGAAGGGTGTGGCGGGGGAGTTAGAAAAGATGGCAACGCCTGGGGTAAAAACGATTGCGGATTTGGCAGGGGAGAAATTCGGGATTGCGGCTAAGGATCAGGTGAAGACCTTGGTCTACACGGATGGGAAAGCGGTGGCATTGATTTTGGTGCGGGGAGATGATGAGGTACAGGAGGCGAAATTGCCTGCGCTTTTGGGTGCGGGTTGGAGGACGGCAGGGAATGCGGAGATTGTGAAAGTACTCGGGGCGCAACCTGGGAGTTTAGGAGCGGTCGCTTCGACCTTGCAGGGAAAGAGTGTGACGGTGGTGGCCGACATGGGATTGAAAGGGCAGAAGGGGATGACGACCGGGGCAAATGAGGATGGATTTCATTTTAAGGGGGTGGATGTGGAGAGGGATTTGCGGGTGGATCGTTGGGCGGATTTGCGCAAGGTACGAGAGGGTGATCTTTCGGTCTCTGGAAAGAAGTTGAAGGTGAGCCGAGGAATTGAGGTGGGGCACGCCTTTTTGTTGGGAACAAAGTATAGTGAAGCTTTGGGAGCAAAATTTCTGGATCCGCAGGGGAAGCAGCAGCCGGTGGTGATGGGTTGTTACGGGATTGGGGTTACGCGGACTTTGCAGGCGGTGATTGAGGTGCATCAGGACAAGGAGGGGATTCGGTGGCCTGCTGCGGTTTCACCTTACACGGTGATGCTGGTGACTTTGGATTTAGCGGATCCTGCGGTCAAGGAGGCGACGGATCGTCTGGTGGAGTCGTTAGAAAAAGCGGGAATTGATTATTTGTGGGATGATCGAGATGAGAGGCCGGGGGTGAAGTTTAAGGATGCGGATTTGTTAGGTTTTCCTTGGAGAATTACGGTGGGGTCGAAGGCGGTGGCCAAAGGCGGAGTGGAGATTAAGTGTCGGCGGACGGGGGCGATGGAGATGATTCCGCCGAACGAGGTGGGAACGTGGGTGCAAAATCGGTTAGCGTCGGGGGAGAGATAGTTTTTGGTGGTGCGGGGAATTCAGGCTGAAGGGAATATTAGGAATTTGCTATGGCCCATTTACACGAAAAAATCGATTTCACGGTGAGCCTTTTCATTGTGGAGAAGGGAAAGTTGCTTCTGATTCACCATCGAAAACTGGATCGGTGGTTACCGATTGGGGGGCATATTGAGTTAGACGAGGATCCTGAGCAGGCGGCGTATCGAGAGGGGAGGGAGGAAAGTGGATTGGAGATTGAGTTAATCGGGGAGCGACCGCCGACGACGGGTCCTGGAACAAGGGCGCTGATTCGGCCGAGATTTTTGGATATTCACCGAGTGAGTGAAACGCACGAGCATGTGGGGATCATGTATTTGGCCCGACCGAAGAGTGGGCAGGTGACTTTGGCAAAGGGGGAGCACCATGATATTCGCTGGTGTAGTTTGGCGGATTTGGATGAACTGCTTCCTCCGATGAGTGAGGCGGTGAAGTACTATTGTCGAGTTGCGATTCAGGAGATGGAGAAAAGTTAAGTCAGTGGACGGATGAGGTGGGTAGGTTGGTCAGCGGAAGACGAGGTAAAAAGCGATAGCGAGCATGGCGACGTCGATGAGAATAGAGATGGCCCCAACCGATCTTTGGATGGGGGTAACGGTGCCAGGTTTTTGTTCCAGATCTTTGGCTCCTCCATGGAAGTAGACCAAGGTTGAAAAGATGAGGAGAACCCAGAGGGCAAGGATGACGGCGGGTAGATTGTTGACGAGATCGACGCCGCGCGGAAAGAACCAGGGAAGAGAGGCAAAGGGAATTGGGAAGACTGACATGTAATTAGCTTACCAAACAAAAATATGAAAGCAAACTAAAGCCTAACTATAATTCGGAATGGAAATTTGACCTTTGAGCAAAAAATTAAGGTGGGGGTGGAAAAAAGGGGTTGAGAATACGAGGATATCGACTTAGTTAAGCGTATGAAGATATTTTGTCTGATAGTGGGGGTGGTCATGGGATTGGTGTGTGGCGGTGAGGCTGAGTCGTTGACGGCGAACTATTATCAGACGGACCCTCATTCGTATTTGGGTAAAGAGGTGAAGTTGCGAGTGAGTGCGGTCGTGCCTGCACCGAAGTTTACGGTGGTGGATCCGGAATTTGTTTGGCTGGAGGCGACGACTGGGTATGCGAAAAAGGAGGAGGGAAAAATATTTTTGCGAGTACCGAAGGAAAAGAGCGCGCTGCTTTCCAAGATGGTGGATGGATCTCCTGGGCGTTTGGTTACGGGGAAATTTCACAATCAGGAGAATGGTGCGATTTTGCCTGAGGCGATCGCTAAGGAGGTTCCTTATTATATTCAGGTAGGGGAGAGGGCGAAGAGCAGCGAATCGGATAAATCTTTGGGTAGTATGGAGACGGCTTCGGGAAGTCTGATGGTGGCGCCCTCGACAAAGAGTGCGGGGACCTCGGTTCCCGCTCCTACTGTGGCACCCTCACGTCCGGTTAAGGCGGTGGCGGTTCGGCCTGTGCTGACGGGACCCTGCTTGGTGCTTTGCCGATCTGCGCAGGGTCGCCCGATCGAAGCGCGCACGGCGCAAACTGCAGTGCTCAAGGAGGGGGTTTGGGAAGTGGTGGGGATGGATGGAAAGTTGGCGCTTTTAGGGCAGGGGTTGGTGGTGGGGGTTTTGCCATTAGCGAGTGAGAAGGATCCGGTGGCGCCTGAAGGGGCGGGGATTGCGTTGCAAAAATATACGGAAATGGAAAAGAGGATTCCAGAAACGGTGAATCTATTGGCAGTAGAGAAAGAGCGGTGGGAAAAACTTTCAAAGATTACGGTGGCTTCAACCCCGAGCCAGGAAATCCCCAAACTGGAGGATGTGGAGACGGCGGCGGGGGTAGAGGAGTCGGTTTGGAATGTGTCCCCCTGGCTTTATGCGGGATTGGGAACGGCGGGTGTTTTAATGGGAGGTTGGTTTTGGCGTCGGAGGGTTTGTCGAAGCGAAAGGTGATTCGGGTGGGGTGGATTGACTGTGGGAGGAGCTTTTTGTAGGCTTTGGCCAAAGGGGAATTGATTTATGGACCAACGTGGAGAAGAAAGAACATTACGATCAGAAAAGGTGCAAATCGAAAGAAAGACCTTCTTTTTGGATTTGAAAGAGAACGATCGTGGCCGATTTTTGCGGATCACGGAAGATGTGGGTGGGCGAAGGGATCGGATCATCATGCCTTCGACGGGGATGGAGGATTTTGCGCGGGCGTTGGATGATCTAATTATTTTCGAGCAGGAAGAGCTGGGCCCGCAGAAGTTTTAGACCGAGAGGGCGGGGCTACGGTTTATTTGGGGGGTTGGCTGAGAAGTTCTAAGGCTTTGGCGGCGGCGAGGCGGACGTCTTTGGGAGACGAGGGATCGGAGAAAATCTTCTGGAGGAGGGGGGCGGAGTCTTTGTCTCGAAGTAGACCCAAGGCGATGAGAGCGACGACCCGAACTTCTGGATCGGGATCGGCGATGGCGAGGCGAAGGGCGGGGACGATGCGTGGGTCTTTGACGCGGACGGCAGATTTAACCACTTCGACGCGTTCGATGCCGAGGGGATTTGCGACTTCGGCGAGAAGAATGTCGAGTCCGCGTCCGTCGTTAAGGCGAGCGAGGGCGAGGGCGGCAACAACTTGGGTGGTGCGATCTTTTGATTGGAGGGCGGGGAGGTAGGCATTGGGTGTGGAGCGAGTGGCGAGTTCGAGAAGAGAGCGGCGGGCGAAACGGCGGACATAGGAGTCGCGGTCGGAGAGCATGGGAAAGAGATTGGGGATGGCGGAGGGATCGGCGCGACTTCCGAAAAGGCGAGCGGCGGCGGCGCGGGTGAGCCAATCGGAATCTTGGCTCGCTTGGCGGAGAAGGGGGAGAGCTTCTGAAGTAGAAAGAATCTGGGTTGCTTCGAGTGCGGCGCGCCGGACGGTGGGATCGGAATCTTGGAGGGCGGTGGTGAGGAGGGAAGCGGGAGAGGGGCGGGTAGGAGGGTGGAGGGCGAGGGCGCGGAGGGCGAGAGCGCGGATGGCGGGGGAGGAGTCGCGGAGAGGTTGGCGGTAGGGTTGGGCGGAAGGGTTGGCTTGGAGGATCTGGCTAGCCTCGGCAGCAGCGAGCTCGGGTTGCCCTGCGAGAAGGTTGAGGTAGAGGCGTTCTTGGCGGAGCGAGAGACTTTCGGGGAATTGGCGAAAAGCGGTAGCGAGAGATTCTTGGGCTTGGGGGAGGTTGCCTTGCTGACAGAGCTGATGGATTTGGCGGGCAAGGCGGGTGTCGGGACGAGAGCAGGCGGTAAGGGTGAGGGCTAGGAGTAGGATGAGGCAGTGCACAACTAAGATTATAAGGAAGTGGGCAATGAAGGGAGAAAGAAAGATTAGGGATGGGACGGAGGGAGTCTTATCAAAAAGAAACGCCGCACGAGACCTCCGCAAGAGCGAGGGGCGCGGGCGGCGGTTCAACCACCAAAGAATAGGAGGAGCTTAGGCCACGCGGACGAGTCCCTCTTGACCGACGAGTTTGCGGAAATACTCGGGAAAGTTTTCCTCTTTGAGCAGGCGT